>JBFMAS010000285.1:0-31043 GCA_040755575.1 Thermodesulfobacteriota bacterium | reverse complement strand
GGCGCTCGCCGCCGGCTTCGTCCGCCCCCCGGCGAGCGCCGAGGATGCGCCCGGGGCGGCCGCTGCGGCCCCCTGCGGCGCAAGCGGGCTGCGCCTCGCCGAGGGCCTGTCGTTCGAGGACGACTCGAGCGCCGCGTTCCCGATCGTCGCCGACCGGAGCGGAGCCGGCGAGCTCTCGGACCGCGTGCCGACGGTCCTCTTCTTCGGCGCGGCGCACTGCTGGAACACCAACCGTGAGGCCGAGCGGGTCGTCGCGCTCTACCAGCAGCACGGCGGCGACGCCTGCTTCCTGCTGATCGACCTCGCCCACGTGAGCGAAGAGCAACGCCCGCTCGTGCGGCGCTTCTATCGCGGCGCCATCCCCACGATCGCCGTGGTCGACGCCGCCGGACGGACGGTCTACGCCGAAGCGGGCGAGACGGCGCGCCGGCGCGGCGACACCTCGACGCTCGAGGAGCTGCTGCGACGGGCCCGCGCGACGAGCCCCTGACGGATGCCGCTCACTTCGGCCACTCCTTCGGCCAGTCACGCGTCGGGCTGAGCTGCCAGCGCGGCGCGCGGCGCTCGAGGAACGCCAGCACGCCCTCGCGCGCGTCCGCCTCGCCCATCACCACGTGGTGCAGCGCGGTCTCCTTGCGCCCGACCTCGTCGACCGAGAGCGCGTGCCCTTCCCACAGAAGCCGCTTGCACAGCGCGACCGACAGCGGCGCGGTGTTGGCCGCGATGTCGCGCGCGATCTCGAGCGCGGCCGGCAGCACGTCGGCCGCCGGCAGCGCGCGGCTCGCGATGCCGAGGCGCTCCGCCTCCTCGCCGCGGAAGGTGCGGCCCGTCAAGAACAGGTCGGCGGTGCGCGCGAAGCCGATCGCACGCGGCACCGTCCAGTGCGAGTACGCGTCCGGGATGACGCCGCGCCGCACGTGCAGGAAGCCGTACTTGCCCTCGAGCGCGAACAGCCGGACGTCGCACTGCATCGCGAGCGTGAGGCCGATGCCGACCGCGTGGCCGTTGACCGCCGCGATGACCGGCTTGCGAATCGCGAACGCGGGCGGCTCGACGCCCGCCGCGCTGAACGGCGGCCGCGAGGGGCGCCGTCCAGAGTGACCGGCGGAGCCGGTCTCGCTCGACTCCTTCTCCTCGCGGCGCGCGAAGGTCTCGCCGCCGGGCGCGAGGTCGGCGCCGGCGCAGAACGCGTCGCCGGCGCCGGTGAGGACGACGGCCCGCACGTCGTCGTTGCGGTCGCACTCCGTGTAGGCCGCACCGAGCTCGACGCCCATCGTGCCGCTGAAGGCGTTGCGCTGCTCGGGGCGGTGCAGTGTGACGACGGCGACGCCGTCGGCGAGCTCGAAGCGGATGTCCTGATGGGCCATGCGCGACACAGGAAGAGTGATTCCGCTCGATCTCCGCAAGTCACTACAGCGCCATCGTGTATCAGAACGGGGCTGCGAGTGAGCGCTACGACGGTAAGAATCTCGCGGCGCAGGCGCCCTCACGTCCGGTGGCGGGCGTGCCGGAGCGTCGCTACGTCGGAAACGTGAGCCCCGTGTCGGGGTCGAGCTCCGACGGAATGTCGTCGGGCCCGAGGCCGAACTCTTCGTAAATGTCGTGGATGAGGGGATAGGCGCATCCGTCCGGTGCTTCGAGCAGGCGATGCAGTCGCAGCTCGCTCAGCTCGCTGATGGCGTCGTCGTTCTCGACAGCCCTGGCGTCGCCGAACGACCAGCGGACGGACCTGACCGAGCCACCTTTGAGCTTCCAGCCGCGAGCCGAGATCAAGGCAAGGCGCGTCGCAATGCGATCGTCGTCGACGTCGGACTGCCGCGCGTACAGGTTGCTTGCGAGGCGGAAGATGGACACGGCGAACTCGATGAGCGTGTACGGCCAGATCAGGTCCGGTTCTCCCTTCCAGTGCAAAAAAGCGAGGGGGGCCGTGAAGAGGATCGAGCCATTGCGACGAACCACCGTGCGGCGGCCGTCGGGAGCTCCGTGGACGATCTGTTGCCGCGAGCGCGCGACGTGAAGATGAGGGTCGACGAAGCTCCACCCGTTCGACCGGTTGTTCGTCTTCTCCGGGTACCGGAAGAGATCCTCGACGTCCTTCGCGAACTCGAGCTCCATCGTCGCGACAGGCTTCAGGTACAGCCAGTATCTCGGCTCGGGCTGCTCGAGGGCCTTGTCGAGCTGCTTGGTGACGTCATCGGTTGCTGCCAGCCAACGTTCGCTCGCAGTCCCTCTCTCCCGGCCATTCGTGAAGATCTCGCTCCACGCCATCGTCCGTAGGCGGTCCGCGACGCGTATGCCGAAGTAGCGTCCACCGCGCGTCCGGTAAGCGTAGGGAGGACCGTCCTCACGTGCTCGCCCCACCCGAACGTGCAGAATGGTTCGTCCCGAGCCTGCAGGGACTGGCTCGACCCTCACGTGGTTCTGCTGCAGGGACGGCTCGATGGTCTCGACCAGATGGTCGAGCAGAACACGGGCTGCGCGATCGGCCTCGGGCACATCCTCGATTCCTACGGCGACGCCGTTCTCCTCCGTCATGCCGATCCAGATCTCGCCGCCTCCTGCATTGAGCATTCCCACGATCTCGCGCCCGATCGTATCCGGCCTGCGTAGCGCGTCGGCCGACTTGAACTCGCGCTGGAAGCCCTCCTTCTCACCCAAGGGGATCCGCTCAGACATCGCGCTGCTCCAGCATCGGCGGGTGGAGCAAGAACGTCTCGAGCGGGACGCATCGAACTCCCTCCCGTTCCTCGGTTTGGATGCCGAGATGGACGACGAAGAGCGCACTCGTTCGCAGCGCTTCACCTACCTCGCGAACCCGTCGTATCTTCTCTGGCTTGACTACCGTGCTCGACGTCACTTCGACGACGAGCGGCTTTCGATCGCCCGCGATCACGAAGTCTCCCTCCAGATGCAGATCGGTGCGGAAGTATCGGAGTCGATCGATCGCCGTCCCGGACGGGTCGCGCAGATGGCGGAAGACTACGGTCTCCACGATTCGTGCGAGGATCTCCGAATCGTGACGACGATCCGGCGAAGCGGCAAAGGCAGCCACCATGCCATGATCAGCCGCATAGATCTTCGGCTTCGTCCGCAGCCGCGCGGCACCTCGGGTGTGCTGCTCGAGCCGGCCGATCAGCTGCGCGTCGCTCAGATGCTCGAGCCAGCTCTTGATGGACCTCTCGTCGACTTCGAGGTCGCGTGCTCGCTCCCGAGCACTGAAGACGGCGCCGGATTGCGCCGCAAGATAGGCGAACAACCGGCGCACCCCCTCGACGTCCACGCCGGACTCCGCGAGGTCCCGGGCAATCGCCCGATCGGCGATGTCCTCGCGTATCCTCGCCCGCGCGCGTGCCAGGTCGTCCGTCGAGACATGCTCCGGAAAGCCGCCGAGCGCGAGGTAGCGCTGAAGTTCGTTGGGAAATCGGCGTCGCACCTCACCCTGGGAAACCCCCACGATGGCCGCCCGGAAGCGGAGATGCTCGGTGTACGTCAGGCCCGCTACGCGGAGTTCGTCCCAGCGACCCTGCCCCGACTCGCGCGCACCCGCCCGCAGCGCTCCCGCGATGGATCCCGTTGCGATGACACGCAACGAGCGGTTCGAATCCACCATCTGCTTCAGCCAGCCTTGCCAGCGCGGCGCCCTGTTGATCTCGTCGAGCAGCAGAAGCCGGGGCTTGTCGGGGAGCACACCGGGGGGCTCGAAGCCGGCCACCTCGCGGGGCGAGGCGGGGTGCACCAGGCGGTCATCCGAGAAGTCGAAGTATGTGAGGTTTCCCGGCGGCCACCCGGCGTCTCGCAGCCGATCGACGAGTTGCTTGAGGGCGACCGTCTTGCCGACCTGGCGCGGGCCGAGGACCACGAGCGCGCGACGGTCGTCACTCTGGGCATGAGAGTAGAGGCGTTCGTGGAAGTCGCGCCTGGCAGGGTACTCGAGGGCTTGTGGGGAACCCGGCAACAGCCACCACGGGTTCTGCTCGGCGAGCACCGCATAAAACAGCATCGTGATGTTGAATTATACCGGGCATTTTGACATTGCAATGTATGGCGATGAATTGGCCCCCCTTCGTGCACCTGCAGGGCTTCGTCGCGCCGGGCTGCGAGCCCGTGCGCGAGGAGGTCGTGCGCAACCTCGCCGAGCGCGGCGACGTCGGCGCGGCGTGCTGCGTCTACCACCGCGGGGTCCCGGTCGTGGACCTGTGGGGCGGCGTCGCCGACCCCGCCACCGGGCGCCCGTGGCGCGAGGACACGCTGCAGCTCGTCTTCTCGTGCACCAAGGGCGTCACCGCGATCTGCGTCCTGCTGCTCGCCGAGCGCGGGCTCCTGGATCTCGACGCGCCCGTGGCGCGCTACTGGCCCGAGTTCGCGGCCGCCGGCAAGGACAAGATTCCGGTGCGCTGGATGCTCTCGCACCGGGCGGGGCTGGCGGCGATCGACGGGAGCTTCACCCTCGAGCAGGCGCTCGCCTGGGACCCCGTCGTCACGGCGCTGGCGGCGCAGGCGCCCGCGTGGGAGCCCGGCACGCGGCATGGCTACCACGTGCGCTCGTACGGCTGGCTGCTCGGCGAGCTGGTGCGGCGGGTGACCGGCCGCAGCCTCGGGCGCTTCCTCGCCGACGAGGTCGCGGCGCCGCTCGGGCTCGACCTCTTCATCGGGCTGCCGGCGAGCGAGGAGCCGCGCGTGTCGGCGATCGTGCCGCCCGACCCGCCTGCGGGACCGATGGCCGAGGCGATGGAGCGGCTGTTCGCGCCCGACACGCTCGCCGGCCGCGCCATGACCGGGCCGTCGAACCTGTTCCCCTACGACGACAGGTGGAACCGCCGCGAGCTGCACGCGGCCGAGCTGCCGTCCTCGAACGGGATCACGACGGCGCGCGCGCTCGCGCGGCTCTACGCCGCGACCATCGGCCAGGTGGACGGCGTGCGCCTGCTGCGCGAGGACACGGTCGCTCGCGCCTGCGAGGTGCAGTCCGACGGTCCGGACGCCGTCCTCTACCTGCCGACCCGGTTCGGCCTCGGCTTCATGCTGCCGCCGGCGCTGGCGCCGTCAGCGCCGCCGTCGGCCTTCGGCCACCCGGGCGCCGGCGGCTCGCTCGCCTTCGCCGACCCGGCCTCGGGGATCGCGTTCGGCTACGTGATGAACCGCATGCGGCTCGACCCGGGCAACGACCGGCGCGCCGATGCCCTCGTCGCCGGGGTCTACCGCGCGCTCGCAGCCTGATCGCGCGCGCCGACCACCCTTGCAGCGAGCGCAACTCGATTTAGTCTCGAGGCAGAAAGCCCCGGAACGGGGCGCAAGCGAAAGGAGGAGCAAGGGGCTCGGACCCCGAAAGGAGGACGACATGGCAATCAAGGATCTGGTCAGCTGGCGTCCGGGACGGAAGAGCGTGCCGGTTCGACGCGACGTCGAGTCGCCGTTCGCCGCCCTGCAGCGCGACATGAACGAGCTCTTCGACCGCTTCTTCGACGGCTTCGGCCTCGAGCCGCTCGACTGGACGCACGACCTCGGCACCTTCCGTCCGCGGCTCGACGTGTCGGAGACCGACACCGAGATCCGGGTCTCCGCCGAGCTGCCCGGCGTGGACGAGAAGGACGTCGAGGTTTCGCTGAGCGACGACGTCCTCACGATCAAGGGCGAGCGCCGCGAGGAGCACGAGGAGACGGAGAAGGACTGGTACCGGCGCGAGCAGTCGTACGGCTCGTTCCACCGCTCGATCCCGCTGCCGCACGGCATCGAGGCCGACAAGGTCGAGGCGTCGTTCAAGCGCGGCGTCCTCACCGTGACGCTGCCCAAGACGGCGAGCGCACGGCGCAAGAAGATCACCGTCGCCGCTGCTTGACGCGGAGCGCGACGCGCGCGGCGCGGCCCGCTCGGTGCCGCGCCCGCCGCGCCCGCACCCGCGCTAATGAGCAACGTTAGAGAACCACACGAACGCCGCGCGGCGTCGTGGGGTGACTTCCCGGCGATGAATTGCAATTATGATCGCAATCGCTAGTGGGGAGATTCCCTCATGCAAACGCCGCGTTTTGATCCCTGGTCGTCGGTCGGAAAGAAGCTGCTCAACGGGCTGACCGGCGTCCTGCTGCTGGTCTTCATCGTCGGCCACCTGGCCGGCAACCTGACGATCTTCGCCGGCAAGGACGCGCTCAACGGCTACGCCGCGGTGACGCACAGCCTGGGCGGGCTTCTGATCGCGGTCGAGCTCGCGCTGGGCGCGGTGTTCCTGCTGCACGCGGTCAGCGCGATCACGGTGTGGCGCGACAACCGCCGCGCACGTGACGCGCGCTACACCGTCGCGCGCAGCAAGGGCGCCGCGAGCAAGCAGACCATCGCATCGCGCTCGATGATCGTGACCGGCCTCGTGCTGCTCGTCTTCCTGGTCATCCACCTGTGGCAGTTCCGCTTCGGTCCCGGCGAGGCGCAGGGCTACGTCGCCGACCTGAACGGGCAGGAGGTGTGGGACCTGCACCGCATCGTCGTCGAGACCTTCAAGCAGCCGGCGTGGGTCGCGTTCTACATGACCGTGATGGTGCTGCTCGGCTTCCACCTGCGGCACGGCTTCTGGAGCGCGTTCCAGTCGATCGGCGCGCTCGGCCCGCGCGTCCGGCCGTTCGCCTTCTCGGCCGGGCTCGTGTTCGCGATCGTGATCGCGGTGGGCTTCTTCGTCCTGCCGCTCTACGTCTACCTGTTCACGCCCCTGCCCGCGGCAGGCGTCGCTTCGGTGCATCCATGAACGCTCCTGCGATCGGTCAGATCGAGGTCCGCGACGGCACGCTGGACTCGAAGGTCCCCGGCGGCGACATCCAGACGAAGTGGGACCGCCACCGCTTCGAGATGAAGCTCGTCAATCCCGCGAACAAGCGGAAGTACACGGTCATCGTCGTCGGCACGGGTCTCGCGGGGGGCTCGGCGGCCGCGTCGCTCGCCGAGCTCGGCTACAACGTCCTCAACTTCTGCATCCACGACAGCCCGCGCCGCGCGCATTCCGTCGCCGCACAGGGCGGCATCAACGCCGCGAAGAACTACAAGAACGACGGCGACAGCATCTGGCGCCTGTTCTACGACACGGTGAAGGGCGGCGACTTCCGCGCGCGCGAGGCGAACGTCTACCGGCTCGCGCAGCTTTCGGTGAACATCATCGACCAGTGCGTCGCGCAGGGCGTGCCGTTCGCGCGCGAGTACGGCGGCCTGCTCGACAACCGGTCGTTCGGCGGCGCGCAAGTGTCGCGGACCTTCTACGCGCGCGGGCAGACGGGACAGCAGCTGCTGCTCGGCTGCTACGGCGCGCTGATGCGGCAGGTCGAGACGGGCCGCGTCAAGCTGTTCCCGCGCCGCGAGATGCTCGACCTGGTGCTGGTGGACGGGCACGCGCGCGGCATCATCACGCGCAACCTGGTCGACGGGAAGATCGAGCGCTGGGCGGCGGACGCGGTGGTCGTCGCGACCGGCGGCTACTCGACCGCGTACTACCTGTCGACCAACGCGGTGAACTCGAACGCGACCGCGATCTGGCGCTGCCACAAGCGCGGCGCCTACTTCGCCAACCCGTCGTTCATGCAGATCCACCCGACCTGCATCCCGCAGCTCGCCGAGTGGCAGTCGAAGCTCACGCTGATGAGCGAGAGCCTGCGCAACGACGGCCGCATCTGGGTGCCGAAGAGGAAGGGCGACGCGCGTCCCGCCAACGAGATCCCCGAGGGCGAGCGCGACTACTTCCTCGAGCGCATCTACCCCGCGTTCGGCAACCTCGTGCCGCGCGACGTCGCGTCGCGCGCCGCGAAGCGCATGTGCGACGAGGGCTGCGGCGTCGGCCCGTCGGGGCGCGCCGTCTACCTCGACTTCGCGGACGCGATCGAGCGTCTCGGCCGCGAGGGCGTCAAGGACCGCTACGGCAACCTGTTCGACATGTACCACGAGATCACCGCCGAGGACCCGTACGCGGTGCCGATGCGCATCTACCCGGCGCCGCACTACACCATGGGCGGCCTCTGGGTGGACTACAACCTGATGACGACGATCCCGGGCCTGCACGCGATCGGCGAGGCGAACTTCTCCGACCACGGTGCGAACCGGCTCGGCGCGTCGGCGCTCATGCAGGGCCTGGCGGACGGCTACTTCATCCTGCCCTACACGATCGGCGACTACCTCGCCGGGCAGGCGCCCGGGAAGGTGACGACCGACCACGCCGCGTTCGCCGAGGCCGAGGCCGCGGTGCACGCCAACGTCAAGAAGCTGCTCTCGCTGCGCGGCAAGAAGACGGCGCGCGAGCTGCACTGGCAGCTCGGCCGCATCCTCTGGGACCACGTCGGCATGGAGCGCAGCGCGAGCGGGCTCGCGTCGACCATCGAGAAGGTCCGTGAGCTGCGCAGCGAGTTCTGGGATAACGTCCAGCTCGAGGGCGGGGAGGACGTCAACCAGGCGCTCGAGCAGGCGGGCCGCGTCGCCGACTACTTCGAGCTCGCCGAGCTGATCGCGATCGACGCGCTCGCGCGCGACGAGAGCTGCGGCTGCCACCTGCGCCTCGAGCACCAGTCGCAGGACGGCGAGCCGATCCGCGACGACGAGCGCTACGCGTACGTCGCGGCCTGGGAGTACACGGGCGACTTCGGCAAGCCGCGGCTGCACCGCGAGCCGCTCGCCTTCGACAACGTCCACCTGGCGGTACGGAACTACAAATGAGCGCGCAGAACGGACAGGGACCGAGGTCGTACAAGCTCAAGATCTGGCGGCAGGCGCACGGCGCCGACGCCGGCAAGCTCGTCGACTACGAGATCTCCGGGATCGACCCGAACATGTCGTTCCTCGAGATGATGGACCAGCTCAACGAGTCGCTGCTCAAGAGCGGGCAGGAGCCGGTCGCGGTCGAGAGCGACTGTCGCGAGGGCATCTGCGGCACCTGCGGCGTCGTGATCGACGGCCGCGCGCACGGCCCGGTGCCGAACATCACCACCTGCTCGCTGCGCATGCGAGAGTTCCCGGACGGCGTGACGATCGTCGTCGAGCCGTTCCGCGCGCGCTCGTTCCCGATCATCAAGGACCTGATCGTCGACCGCACCTCGTTCGACCGGATCGTGCAGCGCGGCGGCTACGTGTCGGTCAACGCGGGCTCGGCGCCCGAGGCGAACTCGATCCCGGTGCCGCGGCACGTCCAGGAGGCGGCGATGGACTCGGCCGCCTGCATCTCGTGCGGCGCCTGCGTCGCCGCCTGCCCGAACGCGGCCGCGCACCTGTTCGTCGGCGCCAAGGTACGTCACCTGGCGCTGCTGCCGCAGGGGCACCCCGAGCGCAGCCAGCGCGTACTTGCCATGGTCCAGCAGATGGACGAGGAAGGCTTCGGCGACTGCTCGAACCACGGCGAGTGCGAGGCGGCGTGTCCAAAGTCGATCTCGATCGAGAACATCGCGGCGCTGCGCCGCGAGTACATGCGCGCGGCGCTCGAGAAGCAGCACTAAAGGTCAACGCCGCCTTCCGCGGCGCCTGGTGGCTGCCGGGCCCGCACCTGCAGACGGTGTGGGGTCAGTTCACGCGCCCGCGCACGCTTGTTTCCTTCGAGCGCGAGCTGCTCACCGCGCCGGACGGCGACGAGCTGGTGCTCGACCACGTCGCGGGCCCGCCGGGCAGCCCACGCCTCCTCCTGCTGCACGGCCTCGAGGGCAGCTCCTACTCGGTCTACGCGCAGGGCATGATGCTGCTCGCGAGCGCCGCCGGCATGCGCGGCACGGTGCTCAACTTCCGCTCCTGCGCGCGCGACCCGAACGACGTCACGCGCTGGCTGCCGAACGAGCGACCGCGGCTCTACCACTCGGGCGAGACCACCGACTTCGACCACGTCGTCCGCGAGCTCGCGCGGCGCGAGCCCGGCACGCCCCTGGTCGCGGCCGGCGTGTCGCTGGGCGGCAACGTGCTGCTCAAGTGGCTCGGCGAGCACCCCGAGCAGGAGCTCGTGGGCGCCGCGGCGACCGTGTCCGTGCCGTACGACCTCTCGGCCGGCGCCCGCCACCTGGCGTGCGGCATCGGACGGCTCTACACGCGCCACTTCCTGCCCACGCTGTGCGACAAGATCGCGGGCCTCGCGCGGCGCTTTCCGGAGGTCGCGGCACGCGTCGACCTCGAGCGCGCGCGCCGCGCGCGCGACTTCCACCCCTTCGACGACGCCGCGACGGCGCCGCTGCACGGCTTCGCGGGCGCCGAGGACTACTACGCGCGCTCGAGCTCGCTGCGCGTTCTGCACCGCATCGGGACACCGACCCTGTGCATCAGCGCCGAGGACGATCCGTTCCTGCCGCGCCACGTGCTCGAGCAGGCGCGCGACGCCGCCTCGCCCAGCGTCGAGCTGGTGGTGACGCCGCGGGGCGGGCACTGCGGCTTCGTCGCCGGTCGCCACCCGCGGCGGCCCGGCTACTGGGCGGAGGAGCTGGTCGTCCGCTGGCTCGCGACGCATTGCGCCGTGCCCGACGCGGATTGACGGTCCGGACCGGAGCGCTTTTCGACCTTTCGCGCCGTTCCGCTTGCCGCCGACGCTCGACCGAGCGAGCCTCGCCCGGGTGACCGCGGAACCAGCATCCGTGGCGGGGGCTCGCGCCACCGAGCGCAGCACCGTCACGCCGGCCGCGCGCACCGCGACGCCGGCGCCGCTGTCGCTCGCGCGCAAGCTGCTCTACGGCGCGGGCGAGCTGCCGGTCGGCGCACGCCTCGCGTCGCTCACCGTCGTGCTTTTTCCCTTCTACACCGACGTCGCGCTGCTGCCGCCGGCGCTGGTCGGCGCCGCGCTCGCGCTCGGGCGCGTCTGGGACGGGATCAACGACCCGATCACCGGCTGGCTGTCCGACCGCACGCGCACGCGCTTCGGGCGGCGCCGGCCGTACATGGGCGCGATGATCGTGCCGCTGGCGGTCTGCTTCGCGGCGCTGTGGATGCCGCCCGAGGGATCGGCGAACGAGGTGTTCCTCTACCTGATCGGTGCGCTGTTCCTGTTCGACGTCTTCTTCGGCTTCTACACGACGCCCTACCTCGCGCTCGGCGCGGAGCTGAGCACGGACTACGCCGAGCGAGCGCGCGTCGTCACGCTGCGCGCGGTGTTCCACAACCTCGGCCTGCTGCTCGGCGGCGGCGGCTTCCTGGCGCTCGCGACCGCGCTCGGCGCCGGGCGCGAAGCGTACGCGACCGCCGGCACGGCGCTCGCCGCGCTGATGCTCGCGGGCGGGCTGATCGCGTTCCTCGGCACGCGCGAGCCGCCGCCGCCCGTCGAGCAGGAGCGCGCGAGCCTGGGCGCGCTGCTCCGGGACCTGCGCGCGACGCTGCGCCTGCGCTCGTTCCGCATCATCCTCGCCGGCACCGCGCTCGCGATCTGCGGCTCGTCGATCAACCAGGCGTTCGCGCTGTACGTCTTCCGCGACGCCTTCGGCGTGTCGCGCGAGGCGGGCCTCGTGGTCGCCGTCTACCTGCTCGCCGCGACGGTCAGCTTCCCGTTCTGGGGCGCCGCCGCGGCGCGCTTCGGCAAGAACCTGTCGTTCGCCGCGTGCCTCGCGTGGAGCGTCGCGAGCCTCTGCTTCGCGCCGCTGGTCAACCCGAGCTGGCCGCTCGCCGCGACGCTCGGCTTCATCGTGCTGGCCGGCCTCGGGGTCGGCGGCTACGTGCTGCCGCTCGCGATCGTCGCCGACGTGTTCGACGAGGACGAGCTCGACTCGGGGCGGCGGCGCGAGGGCGCGTTCTTCGGCGTCTGGACGCTCACCATGAAGCTCGCCGCCGCGACCGGCATCGCGCTCGCGGGGCTGCTGCTGCCGCAGCTCGGCTACGTGCCGGGGCAGGAGCAGCAGACGCCGGAGGCGATCTGGCTCCTGAAGCTCGCCTGGGGACCGCTGCCGGCCCTGTTCTTCGTGGCGACGCTGCTCGTGGTGCGCAGGTTCCCGCTGTCGCGCGAGCGCCACCGGGAGATCCGCGACGCGCTCGCGCGGCGCGCGTCGAGCTGAGGCACGGATCAGGACTCGCCGGAGCGCGCGACTCGGTCGACATCGGACCACAGCGAATCGAGGTCGAGCACGAGCTCCGGGCAGCCCGGTACCGCATCGAGCACGCCGGTGGCTCGCGTCGCCGCGAGCGCATAACGGCCGTCGTCGCCGAGCAAGAAGATCTCGAGCGTACGCGACGCCGGATCGACGATCCAGTACGACTTGATGCCGAAGCTCGCGTACTCGCCGTACTTCTCGACGCGATCGCGATGCCGGTCGCGCCGGCCGTGCGACACGATCTCCACCGCGATGTCCGGAGGAACCCGGACCCCGCCGTACGGCGGCGGCCAGGCGCCGCCCGGGAGAAAGATGCTGAAGTCCGGCTTGCGTCCACCGCGCGGTCCCACCGCATACTTGACGCCGGAGGCACCCGCGATGCCGCCTCGCACGCTCGCCCACTCGCCGACGATGCGGGCGAGCCATACGACGATGACTTCGTGAACGAGATCCGGCACCTCTTCCTCGACGAGCCGGCCATCGACGAGCTCCCCCTCCACCTCGTCGGGGAGATCGAACCACTCCTCGACGGTCATCTCCGCACCGAGCGGCGACGAGGCAGGCGCGTTCTCGCTCACGTCGGGCGATTGTACCACGGGCGGCAATGGCAGCGGCGTCAAGACTTCGCGGGCTGCGCAGACTGCGCGGACTGCGCAGACTGCGCAATTTTGGCCCACGTGTCGCGCAGCGTGACGATGCGGTTGAACACGGGCCGATCGGCGGTCGCGTCGGGATCGACCGCGAAGTAGCCGAGGCGCTCGAACTGGAAGCGGCTGCCGGCGGGTGCCGCGGCGACCGACGGCTCGACCCACGCGTCCCCCACCACCTCGAGCGATGCGGGGTTCAGGTCGTCGAGGAACGAGCCCGCCTCCTCCGGCTTCTCGCTGCGGAACAGCCGGTCGTAGAGCCGCACCTCGGCCGGCACCGCGTGCGCCGCGGACAGCCAGTGGATCGTCCCCTTCACCCGGCGCTCGGCGCCCGGCAGGCCGCTCCTGGTCTCGGGGTCGATCGTGCAGCGCACCTCGACCACCTCGCCGGCGTCGTCCTTCACCACGCCCGTGCACTTGACGATGTAGGCGTAGCGCAGCCGCACCTCGGCGCCTGGCGTGAGGCGGAAGAACTTCTTCGGCGGGCTCAGAAGGAAGTCGTCGCGCTCGATCCACAGCACCTTCGAGAACGGCACGAGGCGCGTGCCGGCCGCCGGGTCCTCGGGGTTGTTCACCGCCTCGAGCTGCTCGACGCGGCCCTCCTCCCAGTTCTCGATCACGAGCTTGAGCGGGCGCAGCACCGCCATGACGCGCGGTGCGACGCGGTTCAGCTCGTCGCGGATCGAGAACTCGAGCAGGCCGACGTCGACCGTCGAGTCCTTCTTCGCGAGCCCGATGCGCGCGCAGAAGTCACGCAGCGCCTCGGGTGGTACGCCGCGGCGCCGCATGCCGGCGAGGGTCGGCATGCGCGGGTCGTCCCAGCCGCCCACGTGCCGCTCGCGCACGAGCTGCAGAAGCTTGCGCTTGCTCATGACGGTGTAGGTCAGGTTGAGGCGCGCGAACTCGATCTGCTCGGGGCGGCTCGGAAGCTCGAGGTTGTCGATGCACCAGTCGTAGAGCGGGCGGTGGTCCTCGAACTCGAGGGTGCACAGCGAGTGCGTGATGCCCTCGATCGCGTCCGACAGCGCGTGCGCGAAATCGTACATCGGGTAGATGCACCACGCGTCGCCGGTGCGGTGGTGGGTCGCCTTGCGGATCCGGTAGAGCGTCGGGTCGCGCAGGTTCAGGTTCGGCGACGCCATGTCGATCTTCGCGCGCAGCACGTGCGTGCCGTCCGGGAACTCGCCCGCGCGCATGCGGGCGAACAGGTCGAGGCTCTCCTCGACGGAGCGGTCGCGGTACGGGCTGTTCCGTCCGGGCTCGGTGAGCGTGCCGCGGTACTCGCGGATCTCCTCGGCGGACAGGCTGTCGACGTAGGCGAGACCCTTGCGGACGAGCTCCACGGCGTACTGGTAGATCCGCTCGAAGTAGTCCGACGCGTAGTACTCGCGCTCGTCCCAGTCGAAGCCGAGCCAGCGCACGTCGCGCTTGATCGCCTCGACGTACTCGACGTCCTCCTTGACCGGGTTGGTGTCGTCGAAGCGCAGGTTGCACAGCCCGCCGAACTCCAGAGCTACGCCGAAGTTGAGGCAGATCGACTTCGCGTGCCCGACGTGCAGGTAGCCGTTCGGCTCCGGCGGGAAGCGGGTGTGGACGCGGCCGCCGTTCTTGCCGGCGGCGACGTCGGCCCCGATGCGCTGGCGGATGAAGTCCTGTCCGGTAGCGCGCGCGGCCTCGGCCGCCGCGGCGGTGTCTCGCTCGCTCATGGTACGGGAGTCTTAGCGGAAGCGATCGACCCGCACCCAGAGGTCGTCGAGGTCGAGGACGAGCCCCGCGCAGCCCGGGACGTCGCGCTGCGTGCCGCCCGATGCCTCGAGCGCGAGCGCGTAGCGGCCGTCCGGCCCGCGCGCGAAGATCTCCAGCGTGCGCGGCTGCCAGTCGACGATCCAGTACCAGGGGATGCCGAACGCGGCGTACTCCGCGAGCTTCTCGACGCGGTCGCGCCGGCGGCGCGCATAGGCCCAGCCGCCGAGCTCGTGGATCAGCCAGCCGACGATCGCCTCGTGGATGAGCTCCGGCACCTCCTCCTCGACGAGGAAGCCGTCGACGAGCTCGCCCTCGACCTCGTCGGGCAGCTCGGCCCACTCCTCGAGCGTCATCGGACCCGGCGCCCGCGACGGCTGCGTCCTCGGCTCGTCCACGTCCGCCATTCTACCACGGCGCGCAATGGCACGGACGGCAAATCACGCCCGTGGAGGCGCGACGCCGGCCGGGCGCTCACCGTCCCCCGGCCGCGGGCCCAGGATCTCGACGAGGTCCGACGTCTCGAGCTTCTCCTGCGCGAGCAGCCGCTGCGCGAGCGCCTCGAGCTGGGCGCGACGCTCGGTCACAACACCCTTCGCCTCGGCGTAGCACTCGCGCAGGATCTCGAGCTGCTCCTCGCCGAGCGCCTGCTCGATCTCGCCCGAGTGCGGCGCGCTCTCCCGCCCCTGGCCGAGGAAGCCGCGCTCGCCGCGCGCGAGCGACAGGTTCGGCAGGCGCTGGCTCATGCCGTAGACGGTCAGCATGTCGCGCGCGATCTGGCTCGCCTTCTCGAGGTCGTCCGAGGCGCCGGTCGAGATCTCGCCGAACACCACCTCCTCGGCGGCGCGCCCGCCGAGCAGCGTGCGGATGCGGCCCAGCAGCTCCGCGCGCGACATGAGGTAGCGGTCCTCGAGCGGCGCCTGCAGCGTGTAGCCGAGGGCACCGCGGCCGCGCGGCACGATCGAGACCTTCTGCACGGGGTCTGCGCCGGGCGTCAAGTAGCCGACCAGCGTGTGCCCGGACTCGTGGTAGGCGACCGTGCGCCGCTCCCGCTCGTTCAGCACGCGGTTCTTCTTCTCGAGCCCGCCGATCACGCGCTCCATCGCGTCCTGGAAGTCCGCCATCGCGACGCGGTCGCGGCCGCGGCGCGCCGCGAGCAGCGCCGCCTCGTTGCACAGGTTCGCGATGTCCGCGCCGACGAAGCCGACGGTCTGCGCCGCCATGCGGCCCAGGTCGACGTCGTCCGCCATCGTCAAGCCGCGCGAGTGGATCGCGAAGATCGCGAGCCGTCCCTCGCGGTCGGGCCGGTCGACCAGGATCTGGCGATCGAAGCGCCCGGGACGCAGCAGCGCCGGGTCGAGCACCTCGGGGCGGTTCGTCGCCGCCATCAGCACGACGCCGGACTTGCCGTCGAAGCCGTCCATCTCGACCAGGATCTGGTTGAGCGTGTTCTCGCGCTCGTCGTAGCCGCCCACCGGCGCGCCGGCCTGGCCGCGCGACTTGCCGATCGCGTCGAGCTCGTCGATGAAGATGATGCACGGCGCCTTCTTCTTCGCCTCGGTGAAGAGATCACGGACGCGCGCCGCGCCGACGCCGACGAACATCTCGACGAAGTCCGAGCCGGACAGGCTGAAGAACGGCACGCCCGCCTCGCCCGCGACGGCGCGCGCGAGCAGCGTCTTGCCGGTGCCGGGCGGCCCGACCAGCAGCACGCCGGTCGGCAGCCTCGCGCCGAGGCGCGTGTACCTGGCCGGCTCCTTGAGGAAGGCGACGATCTCGCGCGTCTCCTCGACCGCCTCGTCGACGCCCGCGACGTCCGAAAAGCGCGTCTTGGTCTGCTCGTCGGCGGCGTAGATCTTCGCCTTGCTCTTGCCGACGCTGAGCGCGCCCGGCCCCTGCCCCATGCGCTGCATGACGACGCCCCAGAGCAGGAACATGATGCCGAAGGGCACGATCCAGTTGAGCAGCAGGTCGCGCAGCCAGTGCGTCTCGAGCTCGGCGCGGAAGTCGACGCCGTGCGCCTGCAGCGTCGCGACCAGGCTCGGGTCGTCGACCGGCGTCACCGTGAACTGGCGCTCGAGCGCCTCCTCGCGCGCCTGCTGCGCGCGCCGCGCCTGCTGCTCGACGCCCGTGAACCATGCCTTGATGCGCCCCGGGTCGAGGCGCCAGGGCGTCTCGTGCGCCGGCGGGGTGACGATCTTCTTCGGCTCGCCGCCGTCGCCCGCGGCCGGCGACGGGCGCGGCGCGGCGGCGGGATGCGAGGCGTCCGGGGCCGGCGCAGTCGACGCGGCCGGCTTCATCTCGCCGTAGATCTCCTGCGGTGTGAGCACCACCGTCGCGACCTGGTCGCGCGTCACGCGGTCGAGGAACTCGCTGTACGGGATGGCGGGCACCGAGGGCCCGCCGAAGAGGAAGGAATCGAGGAAGAAGATCAGCCCCAGGACCCAGAGATAGTACAGGAGGGAAAAGCGCGCGCGTCGCTCCATTCCAGATCCTCGGCTCTGCGACGCCCGCAGGCGCCGCGCCCGCAGCGCTGGCAACTTACCGCCTGACCCGGGCGGCGCAAGCGCTTGCGTGCTGCTTCCGCCTGCGACAGAGCTGCTCGTCAGGAGGAAGGACCATGCCCTCGACGACCCCGCGGATCGCGCCGTTATCGGAGGAGAAGTGGAGCGAGGAGGCGCGCGCGGTGATCGAGCCGACGCGCGCGCTCTCGGGCGGCCCGGTGTTCAACGTCTTCTCGACGCTCGCGCACCACCCCCGCCTGCTGAAGCGCTGGATGGTGTTCGCGAACCACGTGCTCGCCAAGACGACGCTCCCGCCGCGCGAGCGCGAGCTGCTGATCCTGCGCGCCGGCTGGCTGTGCGGCTCGGAGTACGAGTGGGCGCAGCACGTCGTCATCGGCCGCGCGTCGGGGCTCACCGACCAGGAGATCGACCGCGTCGCGGACGGCCCCGACGCGCCGGGCTGGTCTGCAGAGGACCGCGCCGTGCTGCGCGCCGCCGACGAGCTGCACCGTGACTCGTGCATCTCCGACGCGACGTGGGCCTCGCTTCGCGAGCGCCTCTCGACGGAGCAGATCATCGACCTGATCTTCACCGTCGGCCAGTACGCGATGCTCGCCGGCGCGCTGAACAGCCTCGGCGTGCAGCTCGACGAGATCGTCCCGCGCCCCGCGCGCTCGCCGCGACGCTGAGCGCTCGGCTCAGCGGGAACGAGCAGCGTCAGCGCGTCCGCAGCCTCTCCAGCCGCGCGAGCAGGCTCGACGTGTCCCAGCGCCCGCCGCCCATCGCCTGCACCTCGCCGTAGAGCTGGTCGACCAGCGCCGTGACCGGCAGGTGCGCGCCGTTGGCGCGCGCCTCGGCGAGCGCGAAGCCGAGGTCCTTGCGCATCCAGTCGACGGCAAAGCCGTGCTGCCACCGGCCCTCGATCATCGACGCGTGGCGGTGGTCCATCTGCCAGGACTGCGCGGCGCCCTGCGAGATCACGTCGACCACCGCCTGCGGGTCGAGGCCCGCGGCGCGGGCGAAGTGCAGCCCCTCGGCGAGCCCCTCGATGAGCCCGGCGAGGCAGATCTGGTTCACCATCTTCGCCAGCTGGCCCGCGCCCGACGGACCGAGCAGCGCGACGTGCCGCGCGTAGCAGTCGATCAGCGGCCGCGCGCGCTCGAGGGCGTCGGCGTCGCCGCCGACCATCACGGTGAGCGCGCCGTTCTCCGCGCCGACCTGGCCGCCCGACACCGGCGCATCGAGGAACGCGACGCCGCGCGTCCCCGCCGCGGCCGCGAGCTCGCGCGCGAGCCGCGCCGACGTCGTCGTGTGGTCGACCAGCACCGCGCCGCGGGCCGTGGTCGCGAGCGCGCCGTCCTCGCCGAGCGTCACCGAGCGCACGTCGTCGTCGTTGCCGACGCAGGCGAAGACCAGCTCGGCTCCGCGTGCCGCGTCGGCAGGGCTGGTCGCGACCCGGCCGCCGTGCTCCGTGACCCAGCGCTCCGCCCTGGCGCGCGTGCGGTTGAACACCGCGAGCTCGTGGCCCGCGGCGGCGAGGTGACGCGCCATCGGGTAGCCCATGACGCCGAGACCGAGGAAGGCGAGCTTCATGCGCTTCCCTTGTCGAACCCCCCGCCGGCACGCAACAACGCAGGCCGGGGGGACGACGTGGCGAGGCTCTCGGCGGCGGAACGGCGGCGCATTGCGCTCGATGCGGGGCGCGCGCGCATGTACCAGCAGGACAAGATCTGGTCGCGCTACAGCAACGACAAGGTCGACATCGCGCTCACGCTCGGGCGGGTGATCCGCTCGCTGAACCACGCGCTGCCGCTCGCGTCGCCGATGACGGCGCTGTCGATCGGCTCGAGCAACGAGCCGCAGTTCCGCATCCTCGCGTCGGCGTTCCAGGGCGGGCTCACGCTGCTGGACATCGAGGAGGCGGCGCTCGACGTCGTCGCCGAGCGCATCGCGCGCCAGAGAACGAAGCACGTCCGGCTCGTGCGCGGCGACTACGTGAAGCTGCTCGGCAGCGACGAGTCGGCGGCGCGCTTCCGCGCCCGCGCGCTCGGCGGACGGCGCGTGACGCTCGTCACGCTGCACCACTCCCTGTACTACTCCGCGCGCGGCGCGTGGCCGGGGCTCGTCCGCCGCATCTACCGCCACCTGCTCGCGACGCGGCCCGGCCCCGGACCGACGGCCGCGATCCACGCGGTGCTCATGGCGCCGCGCAGCGACGACCGGTCGAGCACGAGCTGGCTCTACGAGCACTTCGCGGGACGCTACTTCGGCGTCGTCAACGACCAGGACCTGCGGGCGTTCGCGGGCGAGCTGCGCAAGGACCCCGCGTTCGCCGACGCTCAGGTGCTCACCAGGTCGACGGTGGTCGACTTCTTCGTCGACGACTTCGCGCTGTTCATGGCGGTCGTGTGGATGATCCTGCTCTACCCGAACGTGCACCGCTACAGCGCGGAGCAGCGCGTCGAGATCACGGAGCACGTGTACCGGGAGCTGTGGAGCCGCGGCCGGCCGCTGGTCCAGCGCCAGGACCACGTGGTCGTGTATCGCGGCCGCCGCGAGCGCGCGCTCGCGTGAAAGCCCGCGCGTGAACGACCGGCGCGCGAGCGCGGCGAAGCCGCGCCGGCCGTGGTGGCTGCTGCCGATCTTCGGCGCGGTGCCGGCCATCGACGAGCGCTCGCTCAGGCTGCTCGGTCTCGTCTCGCTCGCCTACTTCTTCGAGAACTACGACCTGTCGATGCTGATGTCGGCGCTGAGCTACATCGCGGCCGACTTCGGCATCCCCGAGTCCGAGCTCGCGGGCTACACCGGGCTGATCCGGCTGGGGGCCCTGCCCGCCTTCTTCCTCGTGCCGCTCGCCGACCGGCTCGGGCGGCGCAAGGTGTTCCTGGTGTCGGTCGCCGGGATCAGCGCGCTGACCCTCATGACCGCGTTCTCGCCGTCGGTGCTGTGGTTCGTCGCGCTGCAGATGGCGTTCCGCGCCTTCATGCTCGCCGCCTCGACGATGGCGTTCGTCATCATCGCCGAGGAGTTCCCGGCCGAGCACCGCGGCTGGGGCATCGGCATGGTGGGTGCGCTCGGCGCGTGCGGCTTCGGCTTCGGCGCGATCCTGTTCGGCTTCGTCGACGACCTGCCGTGGACCTGGCGCGCGCTCTACGTGGTCGGCGTCACGCCGTTGTTCTTCCTGCCGCGTCTCGCGCGCGGCATCCCCGAGACGCGGCGCTTCGACGACCACCGCCGCGAGCGGCTCGCCGCCGCGGACGGCATCGGCGGCGTCGAGGGCTGGCTCGCGCCGATGCGCGCGCTCGTGTCGACGTACCCCGTGCGCGTACTCGCGATCACGCTCGCCGGGGGCCTGTACTCGGCGGGCGAGATCGCGGTGTTCCAGTTCTGCGGCTACTTCACGCTGACGACGCACGGCTGGGCGCCGTGGCAGTTCTCGACCATGGTGGTCGGCGCGGGCGCGGTCGGCATGCTGGGCAACGTGCTCGCGGGGCGGCTCGGCGACCTGTTCGGCCGCCGCCCGGTGGGCTTCGTCGTCGCGACGTCGTTCCCGCTGCTCGCCTACCTCTTCTACCACATGCCGGGCGCAGCCCTGCCCTTCCTGTGGGCCTTCCTCACCGTGTGCTCGGTGTCCTGCAACGTGACGATCCGCGCGCTCGCCACCGAGGTGTTCCCGACCTCGCACCGCGGCACATCGGGCGGCTGGCTGACCCTCGTGCAGACGCTCGGCACCGCGGGCGGCCTCGGCGCCGTCGGCCTCGGCCTCGCACGCGGCGCGTCGCTGCCGTTGATGGTGAGCCTGCTCGCGACGCTGACGGTCGTCGCGGGCGCGTCGCTGTTCCTGCTGCCGGAGACGAGCAGGCGCGAGCTCGAGGCGATCAGCGCGGAGCACTGAGCGCGCAGACCCGAGCTCGCACGCCGACGGCTACCTCACGCCGCCATACAGCGCGAAGCGCTCTTCCTGAAAGGCGCAGCGGACGTCGCGGAAGCCCGCGTCGCGCAGCCACGCGAGCTGCTCGGCGAGCGGCGCAGCGCGGTCCGCGGTCATGCGGGCGAGCGCGGCGGCCAGATCGACCTCGGCCACGCCGGCGGCGCGGGCACGCGCGAGCCAGGCGTCGTGCCAGGCACGCTCCGTCTCGGCCGTCGGACCGAGCACCTGCTCCGCGTTGACGAACACGCCGCCCGGCTCGAGCGCGGCATGCACGCGCGCGAACAGACGGCGCTTGTCGTCGTCCTCGAGGTGGTGGATCGCGAGCGCCGAGGTCACGACGTGCTGGCGCGGCGGCAGGTCGAGCGCTGCGAGGTCGGCGACGAGGAAGGTGAAGCGCTCGCTCTCGGCGGCGAAGCGCCGGCGCGCGATCGCGAGCATCCGCTCGGCGACGTCGACCAGGGTGAAGCGTGCGCGCGGGAAGGCGCGCGCGACCTGCTCCGCGAGCATGCCCGTTCCCGCGCCGAGGTCGAGGACGCGGATCCGGGCGTCGCGCGCGAACGGCAGCAGCGTCAGCGCGGTGCCGTAGAACGCGTCGAAGCACGGGATCAACTGGCGACGGGTGCGGTCGTAGACGGCGGCGTCGAGGTCGAACAGCCGTCCCGCGTCTTCTCGCGCGGCATCGTCCATGCATGCCCGGGTACCGCGGAGCGCGCAGCGCCGCCAGCCTCGTGCGGACGTCGTCTTGACGGTCGTGGACGGCGTGCTGCCTTTCCGGGCTGCGTGCTGCACGCCCGATGGGCACGCGGCGCGTGCCGCGGCTCGGGAGCCGCGCGACGGCGCGCCGCACGCGCGCCGCGGCCGTGGAATACTGCTTGCTCGTCATGAAACTCGCTTTCCCGAACTCACGAGCCGGCGGCGAACCGCAGGGGGCCCGAGCGATGGCGATGCTCAAGACCGAGGAGTGGTACGACCTCGCGCGCGCGACGACGTGGACACCGCGCTACGTCGCACCGCGCGAGCTCTTCCCGCGCGAGCTCAGCGACGTGCACGACCTGCCCGACGAGGCGTTCGATGCCTTCGACGAGCCCTACAAGGTCACCTATCGCGACTACGTCCGCACCCAGCGCGAGAAGGACGTCGGCGCGTACTCGGTGCGCGCGGCGCTCGCGCGCGGGAAGTTCTACGACAACGCCGCGCCCGGCTGGCAAGCGCTGCTCCAGCTCCACTTCGGCGCCGCGACCTTCCTCGAGTACGGCTCGGTGTCGGCGTTCGCGCGCGCGACCCGCTTCGGCAAGGCGGGCGGCATGCGCAACATGGCGACCTTCGGCTCGCTCGACGAGATCCGCCACGCGCAGGTGCACCTGCGCTTCGCCTACGACTACCTGCCGAGGTCCCGCGCCTTCGACTGGGCGCACAAGGCGCCGCGCACCGACAACTGGGTGATCATCTCCGAGCGCCACACCTTCGACGACATCGAGCACACGCGCGACGCGACGAGCTTCGCGGTGATGACCAACTTCGCCTTCGAGACCTGCTTCACGAACCTACAGTTCGTCGCGCTGTCCGCCGACGCCGCACGCTCGGGCGACCACACCTTCGCGACCATGCTGCAGACCATCCAGTCCGACGAGGCGCGCCACTCGCAGATCGGCGAGCCGCTGCTGCGCATCATGATCGAGCACGGCAAGAAAGCGGAGGCGCAGAGGCTGCTCGACGTCTCGTTCTGGCGCTGCTGGAAGCAGTTCTCGCCGCTGTCCGGCATCTGCATGGACTACTACACGCCGCTCGAGCACCGGGAGCACTCGTTCAAGGAGTTCATGCAGGAGTGGGTGAGCGAGCAGTTCATCCGCAAGATCCTCGACCTCGGCCTCGACCGCCCGTGGTACTGGGACATCTTCCTCGAGGAGCTCGACACCTTCCACCACGCGCAGCAGATCGGCGTCTACCTCTACCGGCCGACCGAGTGGTGGCACCCGATCGCCGGCGTGTCGCCCGAGGAGCGCGGCTGGCTCGAGGACAAGTACCCGGGCTGGAACGAGACCTTCGGCGCCTGCTGGGACGTGATCATCGGCAACCTCCTCGCCAGGCGCACCGAGGCGACGATCCCCGAGCCGCTGCCCATGATCTGCAACATGAGCGGCTTCGAGCTCACCGGGGTGCCCGGCAGGAAGGGCAAGGTGGTCGACTACACGCTCGACTACCGCGGACGCCGCTACCACTTCGGCTCCGCGGTCGACCGCTGGATCTTCGAGCAGGAGCCCGAGCGCTACGCGGGACACCGCAGCATCGTCGACCGCTACGCCGCGGCCGTCATGCCGCAGACCGCCGACGGCGTGCTCGACTACATGGGGATGTCGCCGCCCGAGCGCGGCACGGACCGCACCGGCTACGCCTGGGTCGAGCCCTACCGCCGCACGCGCGGCAAGGCGGCGTGACGATGGCGGCCTTTCCGCTCGTGGTGAACTTCGTCGGCGACTACGGCCTCAAGGTGCTGCTGGTCGACGCGGAGCTGACGATCGCGGAGGTCGCGGCCGAGGCCGCGCGCCAGCTCGCGGGCGTCGTCGTGCCGCCGGTCGCGCCGGGCGAGACGCTGCGCGTCCGCGTCCAGGGCCGCGGCGACACGCTGCCGGACGACGTCAAGCTCACCGACGCCGGGCTGATCGAGATGGAGACCGTCGAGATCCACCGCGAGCGCGCGTCCTGAGGCGCGGGGGCGAGGGGATGGCGTTCCGCCGGGTCTGCAGGATCGACGACGTCTGGCAGGGCGACATGGCGCTGCTCGAGGTCGACGGCGACGAGGTGCTCCTCGTCCACCTGGAGGACGACGACGTCCGCGCCTTCGACCCGCGCTGCCCGCACCAGGGCTGGTCGCTCGCCGAGGGCACGCTCGAGGGCACGGTCCTCACCTGCGGCATGCACGGCTGGGAGTTCGACGTGCGCTGCGGTGCGGGCGTCAACCCGACCGGCTGCAGCCTGGTGCGGTACGCGGTCGAGCGCCGCGGGGACGAGGTCTGGGTGGATTTCGAAAGGAGCTCGTCATGAGCGTGGGGAACGGGAGCGAGAGCGCCTTCGCCGGGCCGGTGCTGCGCAGCGGCGAGGTTGCCGACGCGGTGATCGACGCGGTGCGCGAGGACAACGCGGGACGCGAGATCGTCATCGAGGAGCACGCGTCCTACGTCCGCATCAAGGTCGCGGGCGAATGCGTCGTGCGACGCGAGACCGTCGAGCGCATGCTCGGCCGCCGCTTCGAGATGCGCGAGATCGAGATCCACATGCCGGCCTTCGCCGGCCACATCCGGACGAGCACGGACGCGTTCCGCTTCGTCCTCGGACACGACCGATGAGCACGACGTCGAGCACCAGCAGCGGGCTCAGGACGTGGAGCGCGCTCGCCGCGCGCAAGCGCCGCCCGACCGAGTACGAGGTCGTGACGTACGACCTGCACTACCGGACGCGCAACCCCGACGCGCCCTACGAGCTCGACCCGGACCTGTTCATGAACCGCTGGTACAAGCGGCACGCGAACGCGGTCCGGCTGCAGCACGACGACTGGAACGCGTTCCGCGACCCCGACGAGCTCGTCTATCGAACGTACACGGCGATGCAGGACGCGGCCGAGGAGTACGTCGACCGCCTGCTCGACGAGCACGACCGCGCGGGCCACGACCGGACGCTCGACCCCGCCTGGGTCGCGACGCTCGCGCGCCTCTACACGCCGGGGCGCTATCCGCTGCACGCGGTCCAGATGGCGTCCGCGTACCTGGCGCAGATGGCGCCCGCGTCGACGATCACCAACTGCGCCGTCTTCCAGGAGGCGGACGCGTTCCGCTGGGTGTCGCGCACCGCGTACCGGACTTGCGAGCTCGGCAAGAGCCATCCCGGCGCGGGCTTCGGCGCGGAGCGCGCCGTCTGGGAGGACGACTCCGCGTGGCAGGGCTTCCGCGAGCTCTTCGAGCGCACGCTCGTCGCCTGGGACTGGGACGAGCACCTGGTCGCGCTGACGCTGGTCGCGAAGCCCGCGCTGGACGAAACCTGGGTGCGCCAGCTCGGCGCCGCCGCCCGCGCGTGCGGCGACGGGCTGCTCGCCATGCTGCACGACGCCCAGCTGCGCGACGCCGAGCGCGCGCGGCGCTGGACCGGGGCGCTCGTGCGCTTCGCGTGCGAGCGTCCCGGCAACGCGGCGATCGTCGACGACGTGCTGGCAGCGTGGGCACCGCTCGGCGAGCGCGCGATCGACGCGTTCTGCGCGGCGCTGCCGAATGCAACGCGGGCGGCCGCCGAGGCGAAGACGGCCACGCGCACGTTCCGCGCCGAGCTCGGCTTCGCCCGCTGAGCTCCGAACGACAGCCAGGAGAGACGTCATGCAGGGCAACATCGCGACCCGGATCGACGAGCCGCGCTGGGCGGTACCGAAGCTCGGCGCACATCTCCTCGAGCGCAGCGGCCCGACGCTGCTCGCGGGCAGGAAGGTGCGCTTCCTCGACCTGACGCGCGAGCTCTTCGAGGGCATGCCGATCTGGCCGGGCCACCAGCGGCCGTTCCGTATGACCAACCAGACGCACGACCGCTACAAGGAGCTCTGGAAGACGGACCGCGGCTTCGAGGCGCACAACTGGCTGCTCTCCGAGCACACCGGCACGCACTCCGACTCGGTCTTCGAGTACGACCCGCACGCGCCGACGCTCGAATACACGCCGCTCGAGTACTTCCACGGCGAGGCCGTGTGCATCGACGTGAGCCACGTCCGCCATCCCGATTACGTCACCAGGGACGTGCTCGAGGCCGCGGTGAAGGCGCAGGGCATCGAGATCAAGCCCGGCGACATCGTCCTGCACTACACCGGGCACAGCACGCGCACCTGGCCGACGCTCGCCATGGTCAGCGACTACACCGGGCTCGACCGCGGCGCCGCGGTGTGGCTCGCCGAGCAGGGCGTCGTCAACATCGGCACCGACAACCTCGCGATCGACCACACCGACGACGCCGACTACCAGGCGCACACGGTGTGCGGCGAGTACCAGATCGTCAACACCGAGGTGCTCGCCAACCTCGAGCAGCTCGTGGGCCGACGCTTCTGGTACGTCGGCCTGCCGCTCAAGCTGCGCGACGGCACCGGCTCGCCGATCCGTGCGGTCGCCTGGCTGCCGGAGTGACGGCGATGGCCCCGCTGCTGCAGCGCCTCGAGCCGCTCGACCACTGGGGCTGGTCGATCCCGGTGCCGATGTCGCAGGGCTGGCGCGTCGGCAACCTGGTCTTCGTCGGCGGGCAGATGTCCGCCGACGCGAGCGGCAACATCCTGGGCAAGGGCGACATCGTCACGCAGACGCGGAACGTGTTCTCGAACATCGGCCGCGTGCTGGCCGAGGCCGGCGCCGACTGGAGCCGCGTCGTCAAGCTCAACACCTACTACGTCTTCGACGGGCCGCCGGACGCCGTCAAGCAGTTCTGGGAGGACATGACGCGCGTGCGCATGGAGTTCCTCGTCCCGCCCGGGCCGGCGGCGACCGCGGTGAGGGTCGCGGGGCTGATCTACGCCGACGCGCTGATCGAGGCGGACGTGGTCGCCGTACTGCCCGGCTGACCTTCCTCGGAAAGCCGAGCCGCATGCACGACGTCGTCACGCTCACCCGGGACCTGGTCCGCTTCGACACCGTCAACCCGCCGGGCAACGAGCAGGCGTGCGCGGCGTTCGTCGGCCGTGCGCTCGAGGACGCGGGCTTCCGCACCGCGGCCTACGAGAGCGGCGCAGGACGCACGACGGTCGTCGCGCGCCTCGACGGCGCGCGCGGCGGGCCGGCGCTGTGCTTCACCGGCCACCTCGACACGGTGCCGGTCGGCGCGGAGCCCTGGCAGCACGATCCGTTCGCCGGGGAGCTCGTGAACGGCTCGGTGCACGGCCGCGGCTCGTCCGACATGAAGGGCGGGCTCGCCGCGCTGGTCGTCGCGGCCGAGCGCCTCGCCCGCGCCGCGCCGCGCCCGAGCCTGCTCCTCGCCTTCACGGCGGGCGAGGAGACCGGCTGCGAGGGCGCCTTTCACCTGGTGCGCAGCACCGACGCGCTGCGCGGCGTCGGCGCGATCCTGGTCGCCGAGCCGACGCGCAACTACCCGATGGTGGGGCATCGGGGCGCGCTCTGGCTCGAGGTCCGGATCCGCGGCAGGAGCGCGCACGGCGCGACGCCCGAGCAGGGCGTGAGCGCGATCTACCGCGCGGCGCACGGCATCGCGCGCCTCGAGCGCCTCGCGCTGTCCGAGGCCGACCCGCTGCTCGGCACCGCATCGCTCAACGTCGGCACGATCCGCGGCGGCACGAGCGTCAACGTCGTGCCCGACCTGGTGACGCTCGGCGTCGACGTCCGCACGCTGCCGCGCCAGGGGGCGGACGACGTACGCCGCGCGCTCGCCGCCGCCTTCGCAGCGGACGGCGAGGTCGAGGTCGAGACCGTGCTCGAGGTGCCCGGCGTGCTGACGCCGCCCGACGACCCCTGGGTGCAGCTCGCCTTCGAGGTCGCGGCGCCGCTCGTCGGCGAGAATCCGCACGCGCGCGCGACCGCCTTCTTCACCGACGCGTCCGCGCTCCAGCAGGCGAGCGGCGCGCCGACCGTCATCCTCGGTCCGGGCGAGCCGGAGCTCGCGCACCGGCCCGACGAGGCGTGCTCGGTCGCCCGCCTCGAGGCCGCAGTCGAGGCCTACGTCGAGCTCGGGCGGCGCTGGAACGACGAGCTGGCGCCGCGCCTGCGGACCGACGTCAGAAGGTCGGCGGCGTGTTGATCCAGAGGATGCGAGCGGGCGTCGTGCCGGGGTTGCGATAGCCGTGCAGACGATTCGAGCGGAAGACGAACGAGTCGCCGGCCTCGAGCTCGTAGGTCGTGTCGTCGAGCGTCAGGGTGATGCGTCCCTCGAGGACGTAGCCGACCTCTTCCCCCTCGTGCTCGAGCCCGCCCTCGCTGCCGCTGCCCGGCGCGACGATGTGGATGTTGCCCTGCAGCAGGTGGCCGTCGCCGTAGGGCACGAGCCGCTCGAGCTGCACGCCCGCGCCGCGGCCGTCGCGCTCGATGGCGATCACCGGCCGGGTGCCGCCGCGCTGGATGGCGCCCTCCTCGGCGTCGCCCGCGTCGAACAGCGCGCCCATGTTGATCTCGAGCACGCCGACGATGCGGTGCAGCAGCGTGAGCGACGGCGTCACCTTGCCGTTCTCGATCTTGGAGATGACGCTCATCGAGCAGCCGACCCGGTCCGCGACGTCGCGGATGCGGTACTGCTTGACGAGACGTGCGTGCTTGAGGCGCGTCCCGAGCCATCTCGCGGGCGGCTCGCCGGCCCGGGCGGCCGCGCGACGCGCTTGATGCTTGACGGGCGCCTCCCGCTGTCGGGTGCGCTCCCTGCGGCCGGAGATTCCGACGACGCGGCTCATGCAACCGGCTCACGTGTTAGCGCGTGGAGCCGCTCGGTCAAGACGAGGAGGGAGATCGGAGGAGAATCGGGATGAACGCGCACGCGCGCATCGCACTCGCCATGACGCTCGGCGGACTGCTCGCCGCATCGCCGTCGGCCGCCGCCGACGCGAAGCTCGCGAAGTTCACCGTCGGCTACGTCAACTGGATCGGCTACACGGGGCTCTTCGTCGCCAAGGACAAGGGCTACTTCGCCGAGGAGGGGCTCGACGTCGAGACCAAGCTGTTCAGCGCGCCCGGTGACGGCCTCCCGCCGGTGATGAACGGCGACCTCGACATGCACTTCACGACGCTCGACACCGTGGTGAAGGCCGACGACAAGGACCCGGGCTCGGTCGTGGTGCCGTTCCTGATCGACGCGTCGCGCGGCGCCGACGCGTTCCTCGCCAAGAAGGAGTACGCGGGCGTCAAGGACCTGAAGGGCAGGAAGGTCGCGGCGACCGTCGGCGAGTGCAACCACCTGCTGCTGCTGAAGGCGCTCGACGCCTCGGGCCTCGAGGAGTCGGACATCCAGCTCGTCAACATGAACCCCGACGACGCCGGGACGGCGTTCGCGTCGGGCGGCGTCGACGGCGCCGTCACCTGGGAGCCGTGGATCACCAAGGCGACGAGCGGCGGCCAGGGGCACGTCGTCTACAGCACGAAGGACGCACCGTACGTCATCATCGACGTCATCGCGATGAGCCCGAAGCACGCCGACAAGGCGCGCAGCGAGGCGTTCCTGCGCGGCATGGTGAAGGCGCACGACTTCATCGCGGCGCATCCGTCCGAGGCGGCGGCGATCGCGGCGAGGGCGTTCGAGCAGACGCCGGAGGAGGCGGCCGCGATGCTGTCCAAGGTGAAGTTCTTCAGCAAGGCGGAGAACTTCGCGGAGGTCGGCACGCCGCAGGCTCCCGGCCCGATGATCGGCGCGACCAGGGACCTGATCGCCTTCTTCGTCGAGCGCAAGGTGATGGACAGGCCGCTCTCGCCGGAGTCGGTCTACGACCTCGCCTACTTGAGGTGAGCGCGGCCGGACCACAGGCGGCTCTGGACGCCCGCCGGCAGCACCTCCTGCAGCTTGCGGCGGGTGACGCTCGCGCCCCGGGCGTCGCCCGCCGCCTCGCGCGCGCGCGCGAGCGTGCGCAGCGCGGCGCCCCAGCGTAGGCGCAGCGCGCGGTCGCGGGTGCCGGCGTCGGCGAGCGTGCGGGCGAGCAGCGCGCGCACGTCGCCGTCCTCGCCCGCGGCGTAGTGCAGGCTCGCCAGCGCGAGCGAGGAGACGTCGGGGTCGTCGCTCGCGGCGAGCGCCTCGAGCCGCGCGAGCACGTCCTCCTCCGGCACGCGGTCCGGCGAGAGGAAGCGCCGCGCGAACCGCGCGAGCGCACCGAACTGGCCGATGACGTGCCGCTCGCCGGGCCGCAGCAGGAGCGGCGCCGCCCCGGCGACGTCCGCCACGTCCTTCGCGGCGAGGACGGCCGCGACGGCCGGCGGATGCGGCTTGAGGGGTCCCCACCACGCCTCGGTCCTCGCCTGCAGCTCGGCGACGCTCGTCCCGGGGTGGCATTGCCGGCACGCGCCGTCGATCGGCAGCGACGCGTCGAACGCGGGACGCGGGATCGCGATCGTGTGGTCCGAGCGCGCGAAGCGCAGCTTGCGGCCGACGGTCGGCTCCTGGAGGAACGGCATGTGGCACGCGGTGCACGCGTCGCCCGGCGAGCCGTCCGGGTGGTGCGTGTGCAGCTCCGAGCGCTGCGCCTTGCTCGCATGGCAGCCCGTGCACTGCCCGTCGTCGAAGCGGCCCGCGAGCGCGCGTCCCGTCACGTCGCGGTACCTCTGCGAGTGCGGGTCGTGGCAGTCGACGCAGGTCATCGAGCCGCTCACGTAGCAGTCGCTGAACTGGTGGTTGTCCTGGTAGCTGAAGGTCGCGATCCGCCCGTCGGGGAAGTACGGGTCGTCCTCGAGCAGCAGGTACTTGAGCGCGAAGTGCTCCTCGAAGGACCGCCCGGGAAGGTAGTCCGGGTCGAGCACCGGGCGGCTCGCGTGGCACTGGAAGCAGACGCGCAGCGACGCGTCCTTCGCGAGGGTGTCGAGGGTCGCCATGGAGTCGTCGTCCGAGGCGTCGCGCTCGGGCGAGCGCGCCCACTCGACGTGGCGCCGCCCGGGGCCGTGGCACGACTCGCAGTTGATCGCGAGCGACTTGAAGCGCGTCACGGCGCGCTCGCCGTCGGCGGGCAGGACCTGGATCTGGCTGCCGTGGCAGACGTCGCAGTTGGCGAACGGCGCGTTGCCGAGGATGCGGCTCGGCGGCCAGTTGGCGAGGTCGGCGAGCGCGAGCGTCGCGTCGATCGGCTGCCACGACAGGTCGTCCCGGCGCTGCGCGAACCAGACGCCTTCGCCGCGGATGAAGTCGAACGGCAGGAAGCGCAGCGTGCCGTCGGGAAAGCGCGCGAAGAAGCTCTGCGTGCCGCCGCCCAGCATGTGCCCGCCACCCACCACCGCGGCGACGTCGATGCGCTCGCTGCGCCCGCCTTCGTGCGCGACGGTGAAGAACGGCTTGCCCTTCGCGGTCGTCCGCGGCGTGACCGTGGCGTCGGCGAAGCGCAGCGGCGTACCGTCGAACGGCGCGATCAGCCGCACGTCGGACGGCGCGCCGCCCGCGTTGCCGTGCGTCGACCCGGCCCACGCCGCGTACTGCTCGGCGTGGCACTCGCGGCAGGCTTCGGCGCCGACGAAGTCGGCGAACGTGACGGCGGGCTCGGCGAGGCGCGGTGCCGGCGGCGGCAGCT
>JBFMAS010000284.1:0-9307 GCA_040755575.1 Thermodesulfobacteriota bacterium | reverse complement strand
GTCGACGCGGCCGCGCGCACCGTCGGACGGAATTACAGCCGGTGGGTGCAAATGGCGCTTGCGTCCGTACGCCGCATCCTCGGCCGGCCCGTGCCCCGACGCCGGCGTCGCGGCATGGGCGTTGCTCCCTCGAGACGCGAGAAAGGGAGGGAACGATGATGTCCACGAGCATTCTCGCGACGGTCGCCGCCATGGCGGCGCTGATCGCAGCCCCGGCCGCGTATGCCGACGACCACGCGCAGCACGCGCCGGGAAGCGCGACGATCAAGGACGTCGGCAAGCCGGGCAACAAGGCGGTGCCCGACAACCCGCCCGGCAAGAGCGTGATGATCGACGACCAGGCGTTCATCCCGAAGGCTCTCGAGGGCAGCATGGCCGAGGTCGAGCTCGCGGACCTGGCGCTCGAGAAGTCGAAGAACGACTCCGTCAAGAACTTCGCCCAGCAGATGAAGAAGGACCACAGCGCATCGCAATCGGTTCTGGCGAACGCCGCCACGCAGGAGGGAATCGAGCAGCCCAAGCAGCTCAGCGCGAAGCACCAGAAGATCAAGGACGAGCTGTCGAAGCTCCAGGGCGAGGAGTTCGACCGCGAGTACATGAGCCACATGGTCAAGGACCACGAGCAAGAGCTCGCGATGTACAGCGCGAAGGCGCGCACCGGCGACGGCGACGTATCGTCGCTCGCGCAGCGCATGGTCCCCGTGCTGGACCGGCACCTGAACATGGCGCGCAGCGTGAGCCAGGGGATCACGACCGGCCAGGAGCTCGAGGAGCAGCGTCAGGGCAAGGCGCCCCGGCCGGCGCACGGTCCGGCGGAGCAGTGAGGCCCGCCGCGCTCGACGGCGGCCGGCGCGCGCCAGCGCCTACGGCCTGCCGCCGTCGATGCGCAGGATCGACCCGGTCGTGAAGCTCGACGCCTCCGACGCGAAGTAGAGCGCGGCCCCCACGACCTCGTCCGGGTTGCCCGCGCGCCGGAGCGCCGAGGTCGACTCGATCGCCCCGAGCGCGGCGGGGTGCCACGCCTTCGCGATGTCGGTGAGGAAGGGCCCCGCCATGATGCAGTTGACGCGTACCTTCGGCCCGAAGGCGTGCGCGAAGGCGACGGTCAGCGCGTTGAGGCCGGCCTTCGCCGCGGCGTAGGGTGTCTCGAGCGGCGTCGGGCGGATCGCGGCGATGCTGCTCACGTTGATGATCGAGCCGCCGGCGCCGGCCGCCATCCGCGTGCCGACGTTGGCCGTCAGGCGGAAGGGCCCCTTCAGGTTGACCGCGAGGACCTTGTCCCACAGCGCCTCGCTGACCTCCGCGAGCGACGGGTAGAGCGGCGACATGCCGGCGTTGTTGACCAGGACGTCCACCTTGCCGAAGCGCGCGTAGGCCGCGTCGGCGAGGGCGTCGAGCGCCTGCCAGTCGCCGACGTGGCAGGCGTGCGCGAGCGCCTTGCGCCCGAGCGCAGCCACCTCGGCGGCGACCCGCTCGCACGACTCGAGCTTGCGGCTCGCGATCACGACGTCGGCGCCGGCGCGCGCGAACGCGAGCACCATCTCCCGTCCGAGGCCGCGGCTGCCGCCGGTGACGAGCGCCACCTTGCCGGCGAGGTCGAAGAGCTGCTGTGCGTTGCGCGTCATGTGCCGCCTCCGCGAAGCCGCTACACGAGCGACGGTCGCGAAGGCAAACGGCGGTCAGCCGCCCGCGCTCGACAGAGCGACCACCGAGAGCTGCGGCGTCGAATGCGTGAGCCACGCGAAGCGTCCGTCCGGCGTGACCGCGATCGCGCGCGGCGCGCCCGCGACGGGCAGCGTCGCGACGACGGCGTTGCTCGACGCGTCGACGACCGACAGCGTGCCCGACTGGAAGTTGGTGACGTAGACGCGTGCGCCGTCGGGGCTCACGGCCACGCCGAGCGGCTCGGCGCCGGTGCGCACGTTCGCGACGACGCGCCGGGTCGCGAGGTCGACGACCGCGACGCTGCCGGCGAGCCCGTTCGCGACGTACGCCCGCGCGCCGTCCGGCGACAGAGCCATGCCGCCCGGAACCGACGCCAGCGCGACCGCGCTCGCGTCGCCCGGTGCGGCCGGATCGACGCCATGCAGCGTGCCGTCCGAGCAGAGCCCGCGGCAGCCGGCGATCCACACGAGACGGCCGGCGGGGTCGGCCGCGAGCTGTCCCGGGTGGAGCGACAGCGAACGCTGCGTCGTCCGTCCGCTCTCGGCGTCGATCACGTAGAGCAGGTCGAAGCCCGCGCCCTCGGGCTGGCTCACGGTCGCGTAGACCTCGCTGCCGTCGGGGCTCACGGCGACGCCGGGGCGCAGCACGGGACGCCGGGGCTCGCCGAGCGGGACGCGCCGGGTGACGGTGTTGCTCGCGAGGTCGAGGAACCACACCTCGCGCTGCATGAGATCCACCGCGTAGCCGCGCGTGCCGTCGCGCGACAGCGCGATCGTGTGCGGCAGGTCGCCGGTGCGAATCGTCGCCGTCACCTTGCGGCTCGCGGTGTCGACGACGAAGACGCTGGCGCTCGCCGCGACGTAGGCGCGCGTGCCGTCGGGCGTGATCGCGATGCCGGTGCCGAACGCGTCGAGCGGGATCGTCGCGACCACCGCGCTCCCCGGCGCGCCCGGCGCGGGCGCCGGGCCCACGGTCGCGCTGCAGCCGCACGCGGCCGCCGCGAGCGCCGTCGCCGCCAGCCGTCTCCTCGCCGTCCTGCTCGTCGCGCCGCTCGCCGTGCCGTGCATCACCGTGTCCTCCGCCGCGCTCGCTTGTCACGGATCGTACGCTCCGCCAAGGGACGCAGCGGCAGCGCGCACGGGCGCGATGCTTTCGCGTCGCGTGCAGGCATGGCACAAGCTCGCGCATGCCCTACGCGACCTCCTCGGACGGCACGCGCATCCACTACGAGGTGCACGGCGCGGGCGAGCCCGTGCTGCTCATCATGGGCCTCGGCTCGAACGCCTACGGCTGGTACCGGACGCTGCCGTGGCTCGCCGAGCGGCATCAGGCGATCGCGCCTGACAACCGCGGCGTCGGGCGTTCCGACGTGCCGCCGGGCGCGTACACCATCGCGCAGATGGCGGCCGACGCCGCGGCCGTGCTCGACGCGTGCGGCGCCCGCAGCGCGCACGTCGTCGGCATGTCGCTCGGCGGCATGATCGCGCAGCGGCTCGCGCTCACGCACCCGGAGCGCCTGCGCTCGCTGGCGCTGATCTGCACGACGCCCGGCGGTCGCAACGCCGTCACGGCGTCGCCCGACGTGATGCAGGCGCTGGTCGAGGGCGGCGCGGATCCGTCCACCGTCTACCGGCGCAACGCCTGGTTCCTCTACGGCGAGGAGACGCGACGGAGCCACCCCGAGCGGATCGAGGAGGACATCGTCTTCCGCTCGAAGATCCCGACCACGCCCGCTGGCTACTTCGGCCAGCTCCAGGCCGCGACCGGCCACGACACCTGGGACGAGCTCGGCTCGCTTCGTGTGCCGACGCTGGTCGTGCACGGCGACGCCGACCTCCTCGTGCCGACCGAGAACGGCCGGCTCCTCGCGCAGCGGATCCCGGACGCGGAGCTCGTGCTCGTTCCCGGCGCCGGCCACATGCTGCAGGCCGACGCCGGCGACGACCTGCGCGACGCGCTGCTGCGCTTCCTGGGCCGGGTCGGTGGAGGATCTCAGGGTCCGCGTCGACTCAGCGTAACATCATCAGCGTCGAAAGCGGCAGAGTGACGATCCGTGGATCAAGCACGGAATTAGAGTCGGTCTGGGTCGCGAGAATGCCGAATGGGGCATTGTTTACGGTCTGCTCCAGGAACGAGCGCAGGCCTTCGGTATCCATTAGTGGATCGATGTGCCGTTGATATTTGACTTCGAGCGGTATCCGACGGGTGCCTATCGTGAGCACGAAATCGACCTCGGGCCGGTCACCTCGCCGCGGAAGATGAGCGAGGTCTAGATGCGAGATCGTTGACAACGTCGCACCAACTACGCTTTCGGCGACGTGCCCCGCCAGAATCGTGAGCTGCGGCTCGCGCGCTAAGACGTCGGGATCGAGCGGCACGACTTCTTGTAGCCAGCTCGCGCGGAGCCCGTGGTCCGCGAGGCAGATTTTGGCACCGCCTCGCGTCTTCTTGAGCCTGATCTCGAGCGGCTCGATGAGTCGTATCAGCAGCGTGTCATTGAGGAACCGCAGGTATTGCAGGATGCGCGCTGGTCCGACGTTCGCATGCAAAGCGCGCTGTGCTTCGCGGGCGAGCAGCGCATTCCCCGGCGCTTGACCGACGTAGCGGCAGGCCAAGCGAAACACTTCCTCCAAAAGCGGCGCGTCGCGCTTTCGTCCGCGCTCACCAAGTCGCAGGTCGTGCTGGATCACCCTGCGAATTACCGTTTCGTTAAGCTGATCTGCCAGCACCGGCCATTCAAGCTGCGCTTTCTCGTGCACCAGTGGGTAGCCGCCGCGCTCTGAGAAGAAGGCAAAGGTAGTGCGTCTCTCGAGTGCCCGGCGTTCGCCGTCCGCTTTGAGATCCGTCCAAAACTCGCGCCGCACCAATTGCTCGAGACCATTGTCGTCAAGCTTCGGTTGGCCCAAATCGATTCCGCGAAAGGAGGCGATCTCGGTCAACGAGAGAACGCCGGCTTCAATCGTATTGATTCTGCCCGCAAGGCTGTCTCGTCCCAATTCGATCCGAAGTGCAGAGCTTCCCGTGACCACGACCTGAGTTGTCGCATTGTCGACGAGGGACTTGAGCTGCGGCGCCCAATCGTTCAGGTTCTGCACCTCGTCGAGGAAGAGAAAAGTAGGCTCGCCCCGATGCGCTACCTCATTGAGCGATGCCTGAAGAACGTTGTTTTCGAACCAGTCGACGATTCGGAGGATTGGTTCCGACAGCTTGGTGAGCTCCGGCAGATCGTCGCTCTGAACGCGCAGAATGTTCCGGGGCGGAACTCCGTCTGCGAGGAGGTCCGAGAGAACTTGAAGCTGCGCGGTCGTCTTACCGATCTGGCGTGGCCCTCGCACCACGACGATCGGAGCGATCCGCTGCTTCAAACGTGCGTGAATCTGACCGACGAGGTGACGACGCGTCGAGGGCAGGACCTGTAAGGGCTTGGCTTCCCACCACGGATTGAGCCGGCGAAGGTCCTGGACCAGCGGCTCACGCAGGCTCATTCTGGGAAAGAGGACGGGCTCCTTTGTCACGACGAGTCTCCCGAGACTCGTGTAGCGCGATCCCCGCCATGCGTCACGGACTCGAGCGTCAACGGAACTTCGGAATGACGTGCCTGCCCATCAGCTCGATCGTCTGCATGCACTTCTCGTGCGGGATCTTGTACGGGTTCACCAGGCACAGAAGCAGGTCGACGCCCGCGGCCTCGTAGCGCCTGCAGGCCGCGACGCACTGCTCGGGTGTCCCGAGCACGCAGGCGCCGTTCTCGATCAGGTACTCGAGCGACAGCAGGTCGAGCGCGCCCGCGTCGTCGACGTTCTTCATGTCGGCCGCGTAGGCGTAGGTGCCGAGGTCACGCTTCTTCTCGGCCATCCAGCCGGCGAGCGAGCCGATCAGGCGCGCGCCCGCCTTCGGGTACCACTCGAACGACTCGCGGGCGGCCTCGCGTGCCTCCGCATCGGTCGGCGCGCAGAGCGCCATGGTGAAGGTCGACGCCTCGTCGTGCACGTACTTGCCGAGCGGCTTCCTGCAGGTCTTGATCGCCGCGCGGTAGATGTCGATCTTTTTCTTGACTTCCTCGGGCGAGATGCCGACGGCGAACGAGCACAACCCGAGGCCGGCCTCGCCGATCTGACGGTGGCCGTCCTCGCTCGAGGTCGCACCCCAGATCGGCGGGTGCGGCTGCTGCAGCGGCTTCGGGTGCACGTTGCGGCGCGGCAGCCGCCAGTGCCTGCCCTCGAACTCGTACTCCTCGTTCGTCCAGCAGCCGACGACGTGCTCGATCGCCTCGGCCCACATCTCGCGGGTCTGGTGCGGGTCGATGTCGAAGCCCTCGAGCTCGGCGCGCGTCGACGAGCGCCCGGTGCCGAAGTCGACGCGGCCGTCGGACAGCAGGTCGAGCACGGCGACCGACTCGGCGGTCCGCACCGGGTGGTTGTACGGCTTCGGCATGAGACGCACGCCGTAGCCGATCCGCATGCGCTTGGTGCGGCTCGCGATGGCGCCGTACAGCACCTCGGGGTTCGAGCAGTGCGAGTACTCGTCGAGGAAGTGGTGCTCGACCGTCCAGAACGCGTCCCAGCCGAACTCCTCGCCGGCGAGCGCCTGCTCGAGCGTGTTCTTGTACGCCTGGTGCTCGCTCTCCCGCGTCCACGGGCGGGCCACGGGGATCTCGTAGAACAGCGCGAATCGCATCGATCACTTCCTCTGCACGGCGCTCGCGCGCGGCGCGAGCCCTTGAACGATGTAGCGGCTCACGTAGCCGCGGACCGCGTCGAGGTCGTCGAGGTCGACGACCGCCGACGGCATGACGACCAGCGACAGCATGATGCGGACGATCCACTCGGCCGCCTCGCGACGGTCGAGCCCGCCGCGGATCTCGCCGCGCGCGGCCGCCGCCGCGAGGTAGGGCTGCCAGAAGTCCACCCAGCTCGCGACCACCCCTTCGAGGTGCGCGGTGAGCAGCGTCGCGAGAACGGTGTCCTGCTCGCCCGCGAGGCCGGGCGCCGCCGGCTCGTCGCGCAGGCGGCGGCGGATGTAGACCGCCGCCTCGCCGATCTGCGCCGCGAGCGTGCGGCGCGCGCGCACCGCCTGCTCGCTGTCGCGCACGAAACGCTCCGCGGCGCGCGCCAGCGCCGCCCGCACGAGCGCGTCGCGGTCCGGGAAGTGCACGTACACCGAGCCGCGCGACAGCCCCGCCGCCGCGGCGACGTCCGCCATCGAGAACCGCGCCACGCCGAGGCGGCGCATGCAGCGCTCGGCGGCGTCGACGATGCGCTCCGCGGTCGAGGTGGCCGCGCGGGAGACGGACGGTGCGCTCGACGCGGCTGCGGCCGGCTTGAACATTTGAACAATGCCTATCAACTTGTATAACGGCCGCGCAAGCGGCGACGGGAGGGCAAGGCATGCGCGCGCGCAGCGGTCGGCTCGAGGACAAGGTGGTTCTGGTCACGGGCTCGTCGTCCGGCATCGGGCGCGCGACGCTCGCGCAGTGCGTCGCCGAGGGGGCGCGCGCCGTCGGCGCCGACCGCAGCGACCCGCCCGATGCGCTCGGCGGCGCGAGCCGCTTCGTCCGCTGCGACGTGACGCGGGAAGCGGAGGTCGAGGCCGCCGTCGCGCTCGCCGTGCGCGAGTTCGGCCGGCTCGACGGCGTCGTCAACGCGGCCGGCGTCGCGGGCGGCGGCCCGGTGCACCTGCTCGACGCGGCGTCCGGCTGGGACCCGGTGCTCGGCGTCAACCTGAAAGGGACCTTCCTCGTCGTCAAGCATGCCGTCAAGCAGATGCTCGCCCAGCAGCCGGCCGACGGCGAGCGCGGCTCGGTGGTGACGATCGCGAGCATCGAGGGGCTCGAGGGCACCGCTGGCGGCAGCGCGTACAACGCGTCGAAGGGCGGCGTCGTCCTGCTGACCCGCAACGTGGCGATCGACTACGGGCGCCAGGGGATCCGCTGCAACGCCGTCTGCCCCGGCTTCATCGACACGCCGATGTTCCGCGACGTGCTCGAGCTGCCGATGATGGACGCCGTGCGCGAGCACATCCGCGAGGAGCACAAGCTGCGCCGCTTCGGGCGTCCCGAGGAGATCGCCTCGGTCGCGTGCTTCCTGCTGTCGTCCGACGCGTCGTTCGTCTCGGGACAGGCGATCGCGGTCGACGGCGGCTACACCGCCGGCCGCGACCACGGGGTCACCGCGCTGATGGGCTTGTAGCCGCCCTCACGGGACGACTTCGGCGCGGAACAGCGCCCACTCGCCCGGCACGCCGGAGAGCAGGTGCGTGCCGCGGCTGCTGAACTCGATCCCCGAGCCGGAGACCAGATCCTTGACGGTGCTCGAGACCAGCACCTCGCCCGGGTCGGCGGCCTCGGCGACGCGCGCGCCGATGTGCACCGCGATGCCGGTCACGTCGGCGTCGAGGATCTCGCACTCGCCGGTGTGCAGCCCGGCGCGCACCGCGATGCCGAGCTGCTCGACGGCGTCGCGGACCGCGCGCGCGCAGCGCACCGCGCGGGCAGGGCCGTCGAAGGTCGCGAGCATGGAGTCGCCCTTGGTGTCGACCTCGCGGCCGCGGTACGCCGCGATCTGCGTGCGGACGAGCGCGCGGAACCGTCCGAGCACGTCGCGCCAGGCCCGATCGCCGAGCCGCGCGACGTGCTCGGTGGAGCGCACGATGTCGACGAACAGCACGGTCGCGAGCACACGGTCGGGCTCGCGTACCGCCCGGTGGCCGGTGAAGAACTCCTGCACCTCGCCGACGATCGCCTCGACGTCGCCGATCCAGGGGAAGTGGTCCTCGCCCGGCAGCTCGACGTACTTGGCGCCCGGGACGTGCTCGGCGATGTAGCGCGCGCCCGGCGGCGTCGTGATGCGGTCGCCGCTGCGCTGCACGACGATGGTCGGCGTGTGGATCGACGGCAGCACGTGACGGACGTCGAGCGCGAGCGTCATGCGGAACAGCGTCTGGGCGCCGCCCGGGCTGACCGACAGCCGCTCGAAGCGCCCCCAGAGCTCGATCTGCTGCGGGTCCGCGGCGATGCTCGGCGCCAGCACGCACGCCACCTTTCCCTTGCCCCACTCCCGTCCGATGTAGTGCAGCACCTCGTCCCACTGCTCGCGCTTCCAGCGCCACGGGTAGTCCTTGTGCCAGCTGCCGCGGGCGAACGTGCCGTAGAGGGCCAGCGCCGTCGTCCGCTCGGGGTAGGTGGCGGCGAACAGCATGGCCAGGGGACCGGCCTCGGAGATGCCGAACAGCGCGGCCCGCTCGGACCCGGCGGCGTCCATCACCGCGCGGATGTCGTCCATCCGCTGCTCGAGCGTGGGCAGCGACGCCACGCGGTCGGAGAGGCCGGTCCCGCGGCGGTCGAACAGCAGCACGCGCGAGAACGACGCCAGGCGGTGGAGGAAGGCGGCGAACGAGGGCACCTCCCAGGCGTGCTCGACGTGCGACACCCAGCCCGGGATCAGCACTAGGTCCGGGCCCTCGCCGACCACCTGATAGGCGACGCTCACCTCGCCGCTGCGCGCGTAGCGCGTCCGCGGCGTCGGGAAGGAGCCGCGCGGCGGGCGCGGCGCCGGGACGCCGGCGGCACGGTCGCCCGCGGCGCGAGCGCCCGCCTCGTCATCCTCCGGCGGCGGCGTCGGCGCTGGTGTCGCGGGCGCCGGCG
>JBFMAS010000283.1:0-2134 GCA_040755575.1 Thermodesulfobacteriota bacterium | reverse complement strand
GCGGCGAGGTCCGCGTCGTCTGCCGTGACGGCCGCGAAGCGGCCGCCACCCGCGGCGGCGAGCCGCTGGAGGCCGTCGACGTCGAGGCCCGGCTCGTCGCCGATCCCGAGCACGGAGAGCGCATGACCGCGCGCCGCGGCCCCGCGTGCCGCGTCGAGCGCCGCGTCGCCATGCTCTTCTACGCCGCCGGTCAGGAGCACGATGCGCCCGGACGCCGCGCCGGCCTGCTCGAGGAGCGCGCTCGCCTGCGCGATCGCGCGGTCGGCACGGCCCCGACGCAACGGCATGAGGCCGCTCTCGAGCGACGGCACCATCTCCTCGATGACGCGCGCGTCGTCGGTGAGCGGCACCGCGACGAACGGCTCGTCGGCGTAGAGGACGAGGCCGACCTGCGCGCCGCGGGTGCGCGCGAGCAGGTCGTGGAGCTCGTGGCGCGCGCGGGCGAGGCGCGACGGGCGGACGTCGCTTGCCGCCATCGACGGCGACATGTCGAGCGCGACGACCACCGGCTGCGAGGCGGCGAACGTCGGCTGCGGGACGCGCTGCCACGCCGGGCCGGCGAGCGCGACGCACGCGGCGCCGAGGGCCAGGCCGGCGAGCGCGAGCGGCCAGCGCCGCGCGGCGCCGCCGTCCGTCAGCATCAGGTGGCGCAGCAGGTGCGCGTCGACGACGCGGCGCCACGCGCTCGCTCGCGTCGCGGTGCGCAGGCCGGCCCACAAGAGAAGCGCGGCCGGCAGCAGCGCGAGCAGCCACGCCGGGCGCAGGAAGTGAAAGCTTTCCGGAATCACGACACCACCTCCCGGCTCGCGGCCGTGGCGAGGGACTGCAGCGGCCGTGCGAGTGCCAAGCCGATGCCGAGCGTCAGCGCGAGCGCGACGCCGAGCGGCCACGGGAACAGCTCCTTCGTCGGCCGCACGTAGAGCGGCTCCGCCGTCGCGGGCTCGAGCTCGTCGATCCTGCGGTAGATCGTCGCCAGGCCCTCGACGTTCTTTGCGCGGAAGTACGCGCCGCCGGTCTCGTCGGCGATCGCCTGCAGCGTGTCCTCGTCGAGATCGGCGGACGGGTTCACGACGCGCTCGCCGAACGGCGTCGCGACCGCGACCGCATCGGCGCCGACGCCGATCGTGTACACGCGCACGCCTTCCTCCGCGGCGATCTTCGCCGCAGCGCGCGGGTCGAGAGTGCCCGCGTTGCTCGCGCCGTCGGTGAGCAGCACGACGACGCGGCTCTCGGCGGGGCGGTCGCGCAGGCGCAGCACCGCCATGCCGAGCGCGTCGCCGATCGCGGTCTCGTCGCCGGCGAGGCCGACCTCGGCCTCGTCGAGCAGGGTCCGCACCGTGTCGCGGTCGAAGGTCAGCGGCGCCTGCAGGTAGGGTCGTGTGCCGAACAGCACGAGGCCGACGCGGTCGCCCTCGCGGCGCGCGATGAACTCGTCCGCGACTTGCTTGACGACGGTCAAGCGGTCCGCCGGCACGCCGCCGAGCGTGAAGTCGTCGCGTGCCATGCTGCCCGAGAGGTCGGTGACGAGCATCAGGTCGCGGCCCTCGGCGGGCAGCGGCAGGGGCTCGCCGACCCACTGCGGCCGCATGGCCGCCGCGACGAGCGCGAGCCAGGCGAGCGCCATCGCGCCGAGCAGCCAGCGGCCGCGTCGTGCGCCTCGTGCCGCGACGTCGCTGCCGGCGAGACGTGCGTAGAACGGGACGCGCAGAGCGCCGGCGCGCTCGGGCGGCGCGGCCGGCAGCAGCGCACGCACGACGAACGGCAGCGGCAGGAGCGCTGCGAGCCAGGGCCAGGCGAGCTGCATCATGCGTTCTCCTTGATCCAGGCGCGCGCGGCGGCGACGAGGCCGGCGCGGTCGAGCGTCGCACCGGCCAGCGACAGGCACTCGGCGCCGGCCGGGGCGTAGGGAGCGAGCGACAGCAGCAGGCCGGCGTCCGATTCGAAGCGGGCGGCGCGACGCGAGCGCGGCGCGGTCTCGGTGAGGAAGCTCTGCCAGGCGCGGCCGTGCAGCGGCGCGACGCGCGCGCGGCCGAAGCGGAGGAGCGCCAGGCGCCGCAGCAGCGCGGAAACCGAGGTCGCGAGCGCCTGCAGGTCCTCGGGGCCGCTCCGCGTCGTGAGCACGTCGAGCTCGCGC
>JBFMAS010000282.1:0-3836 GCA_040755575.1 Thermodesulfobacteriota bacterium | reverse complement strand
GAGCCAGCAGTCGGCGGGCGACGGAGCCGCCGGCGGCGCCGCGTCGTCGGCCTCGCCGTCCCCGTCGCCGTCTCCGCTCTCGCCGCCGCCCGGCTCGAGAGCCGGCGCGTCCTCGCGCAGCTCGACGCGCGACTGGTGCGCGAGCAGCCAGAGGACGACGAAGTCCGAGTACACCTCGCCGTCGAGCATCGCCTCCAGGTCGAGCTCGACGTAGGCCTGGCGCGTCAGGCGCGCGCTGTCGCGCAGGAGCCGGAGCCGGAACCCGTTCGAGACGAAGCCCCAGAGGTAGTCGTCGCTCGCGTTCAGCAGCTCCTGGACGAGGCCATGCGGGCTCGTGCGCGCGGCGCCCGCGACGCCAGGCGTGCGGCGGTCGAGGTCGACCCGCGCGCCGACGAGGTGGATCGGCGCGCGCTGCCAGAGGTGCGAGAGCGCGAACCTCTTGCCGCCGGCGACGACGCCGCCCTGCACCGGCTGGAGGCGTCCGTAGCCGAGCTCGGCGAAGAGCGGCAGCAGCCAGCGGTCGCGCACCAGGCCGGTCGCCTGATCCGACGCCGGACGCTCGGCGAGCCGGGTGCGGAAGTCGGACCACGCTCCGAGGAGTTGCGTCCACGAGCGGTTCACCGCCTCGTTCAGCCGCTGGCCCCCGACCAGGTGATAGGCCTCGGGCGTCAGCCCCTCGAGCCGCGAGTCGCTCGCGACGATGCGCGCCAGCAGATCGGGCGGCAGGAGCCCGCCCTCGGTGCGGATGGTGGTGAAGAGGTCGTCGGGACGGCGGGCCATGCGTCGCTCCTGGGCTCAGCTCGCCGCCGACGCGGGAAGAAGGACGTAGACGCCGAGCACGTCCGCGGGGAGCTGCGGCTCGACCCGGTGGGTCGCGCCGCGCGCCTTGCTCTCCTCGCGCACGCGGCGGTGCGTCTCGAGGAGCGCCGCGGCCCGCTCGCGGGCGCGATCGTCGATCGCCGGGCGGAGCGCCGCGAAGCCGTCGACCACCCGGCGCACGAAGCTCGTCGCCTGCTCCGGCAGGACGTTGCCCGCCGGCGCCGCGTCGAGGAGCGCCTCCGCCGCGTCGCGGTCGAGCCAGTCGGCCGCGTCGGGCGCGCCGGTGAACGCGAGCAGGTCGCACTCCTCGGCGAGCAGCGTGCGCTCGACCTCGCCCCGCCGAGTGACGACGTCGAAGCGGAAGCGGACGAGGAGCAGCGTGGTGCGCTTCGCGACCGCGCGCGTGCGGATCGCGCCCGCGCGCCGCGCGACGGCGTCCTGCGCCGGATCGAGCGCAGTCTCGCTCACGAACGAGCCGAGGCTCTCGATCAGTGGATGCGTCCGGGTGAGGTGCAGCTCGCCGCCCTCCACCGGCAGCTCGAAGCGGGCGGCGATCTCGTGCTTCCCGCCCGCGCGGTCGGCGATCAGCTCGCGCAGCACGCGCCGCGCCTCGCGGACGTCGACGTTGAGCGTGCCGTTCCTCTCGGTCACGGTCGCGCCGCCCGCCTCGAGCGCGTCGCGGAAGAAGCGCGCGACGTCCGTGCCAGAGCCGATCGCGGCGCGCGCCGCGGCGAGCTCGCGCGCCACCTCCTCCACCTTGATCGACTCCTGCGCGAACATGGTGCGCGAGCGCTTCTCGCGGTCGGCGGCCTTCTCCCAGCGCTCGTACAGATCCTCGCGCTTCGGGCGCAGGTGCTCCTCGAAGCCGGGCAGGTAGCCGGTCCGCCCGCCGCTCGCCTGCTCGCGCAGCAGCATGCCCTCGAAGATCGCCTCGACGACCGCGTTCGTCCCGGACGGAACCGGCACCGACACCCCGAGCCGGCTACGGATCGTCGCGTGCTTGCGCAGCAGCACGTCGAGCACGATGCCGTCGATCTGGTTGTCGGTGCCGTAGTAGGTGACGACGCGCACCGTCTTGCGCGGCTGCCCGTAGCGGTCGACGCGCCCCTCGCGCTGCTCGTGCCGCGTCGGGTTCCAGGCGAGGTCGTAGTGCAGGACGGCGTCGAAGTGCTCCTGCAGGTTGATGCCCTCGCTCAGGCAGTCGGTGCAGACGAGGACGCGCTTCGGGTGCTGCGCGAGCGCGAGCACGCGCTCCTCGCGCTCGGCGGGGGGCAGCGTGCCGGTGACCGCCTGAACCTCGACGCCCTTCGGCAGGCGCTCGCGCAGCTCGCGCGCCACGTAGTCGGCGGTCGGGATGAAGCGGCAGAAGACGATCGGGTGGTGGCCGTCCTTCAGGAGGTCCTTGACGAGCGCCACGCCCTTCACGAGCTTCCGGTCCTCGTCGCCGAAGAGCTTCTCCGCTGCGCGCGCGAGGTCGCGCAGGCGGCGGCGCGCCGCGGCCGCGTCGCTCGCGTCGTCGGCGCCGGCGGGGGCGGGCTCGTCCCCGGCGGCGCTGCCGTCCGGGTCGCTGCCCGGCACCACGTCATTCGTGAGCGCGACGTCCGTCGCGTCGACGTCGAGCACGACCGCGCGCCCGACCTCGTCGGCCTCGCGCTCGTCGGCGGCCGCGGCGGGCGCCGCACGGGTGCGGAGCGTCGCGGCGGCCGCCGCAGGGCTCGAGGCGAGAGAGCGCAGGAGCGCGATCGCCGACCACCAGCGAACGCGCTGGCGGTAGCGGCTGCCGTCGGCCGTGCGCACGCTCTCGCGCGCGTAGGCGAGGACGCGCTCGAAGAGCTTCGCGTAGGCGGGTCCGAGCTCGTAGGTGGCGTCGGCCGACTCGCGCTCCGGAAACGGCGTGTCGGCGTCCAGGAAGTGGCGGATGTCGGCGCGGCGCCGCTGCACGAACTGCTGCGCGATGCGCCGGCGGAGCTGGGCGTGCTGCTGCCCCGTGAGATCCTGTGGCAGATCGAAGAATTTCGGATCGAGCAGCCCGAGGAGCGACGGCAGCGCGTCCTCCTGTCCGCTGTCGGGCGTCGCCGTCACCAGCACCATGTGGCGCCGGACGCGCGTGTCCTCGGCGAGGCGTCGTACCAGGACGTGGCGCTGGTGCGCGCGGGCGTTCGCTTCGTTCGCGACCGAGCAGGTGTGCGCCTCGTCGACGATCACCAGCTCGGGGCAGCTCCGCACGAACTCCTCGCGCCGCGTCTCGGACTTGATGAAGTCCATGGAGACGATGACGTGCGGGTAGAGCTCGAACAGCGACTGGCCGACCCGGCAGCGGCGCTCGAGGCGCGCGGCCGTGCTCGCGAGCACGAGCTCGGCTTCGATGTGGAACTTCCGCTCAAGCTCGTTGCGCCACTGCTCGGCAAGGTGCGGCGGGCAGAGCACGGCGAGGTGCTGCACGTCGCCGCGGTCGAGCAGCTCGCGCGCGACGAGGCACGCTTCCACCGTCTTGCCGATGCCGACGTCGTCGGCGATCAGCAGCCGCACCGGGTCCTGCTTGAGCGCCATCAGGAGCGGCACGAGCTGGTAGGGGCGCGGCTCGACGGCGATGCTGCCGAACGAGCGGAACGGCCCCGCGCTCGAGCGGAAGCCGAGCCGCACGGCGTCGCGCAGCAGACGGCAGGAGCGGTGGTCGCCGACCAGCTCCGGGTCGGGCAGGTCGAACTGCGCGGGCTCGACCTTCTCGAGCGGCGTCCAGATGCCGGCCACCTCGTCCTCGGCGCCGCCGAGCGGCCGCAGAACCAGCAGCTCGCCCTCGGTCTCCGGCTGCACGACCCACTCGCGGCCGCGGGCGCGAACCAGGGATCCGACGGCGAAGCTCATGTGGTTGCCTCCGAGGGTTCGGCCGCCGCCGTGTCGAGGAGCGGCGCGAGGAAGGGTGACGGCTCCCCCGTCCAGGTGACGCAGGCCTCGTCGCGCGCGCGGGTGAGGCTCACGTAGAGCAGCGCGCGCTCGCGCGCGAGCGCGATCTCGCG
>JBFMAS010000281.1:0-2120 GCA_040755575.1 Thermodesulfobacteriota bacterium | reverse complement strand
ATGCCGCCGCCCGGGCGGCGCCGGTGCCGGCGTCCGAGCCTGACCCGTGCTCCTGCTTCATGTCCGCGGCGGCGCCCCGCGGCGCAGTGTCGGCGACGCCCGGCGGCGGCGCAAGCGCGGGGCGGAGCAGCGCGAGCCGACGCGACGCACACCGCCGGCGCGCTCGCGCGCGGTTGACAATTGGTTGGACCATCCGATAAGCAGACCCGCATGGCCGCAGCGCAGCGCACCGTCGTCCCCTTCCGGCCGCCCCGGCGCCGCCGCCTGCACCAGGACGTCGCCGAGCAGCTCCGCGACGCGATCCTCGACGGGCGCTACCGGGCGGGCGACAAGCTGCCGCCCGAGCGCGAGCTCGCCGAGGAGTTCCAGGTCAACCGCACCTCGGTGCGCGAGGCGATCAAGGTGCTCGAGGGGCTGCGCCTCGTGTCGGTGCGCCAGGGCGACGGCGCGACCGTGCTGCCGCCGATCGACGCCTCGCTCGACGCGCTGCCGGCGATGATCTTCCACGGCGGGCGCGTCGACATGACGCTGCTCGCGGAGCTCAACGAGGTGATGCGCCCGCTGCTCTTCGAGATGGGTCGCCTCGCGATCGAGCGCAGCGGCACAGAGCGCCTGCCCGAGCTGAAGGCGCTGCGCGACACGGTCGCCGACCGGACGCTCGACCTCGAGCGCCGGGCGAGCGCGCTGCGCGCGGTGCTGGTGGTGCTGTCCGACATGACCGGCAACCGCGTCTGGCAGATGCTCGCCCGGCGCACGCACGCGTTCCTCACCTCGGATCCGCTGCAGGCCGCGCGCGGCAAGCTGCGGCCGGACCCGGGACGCGTCGTGCCGGCGATGGACGAGTGCATCGCGGCGCTCGAGGCGGGACGCACCGCCGATGCCGTCGGCGCGCTGCAGCGGGTGATCCGCACCGTCGAGGAGAACACGCTGGCGCACGCGCGCAACCACGAGACCGACCGGAGGAAGGCATGAGCGACTTCACCATCGACACCCCGACCCAGGAGCCGCCGCTCGAGACGGCGATGAAGGTCGTCTACCAGTGGAGCTACGACCCCCAGGTCGAGGAGCTGCGCAGCCTGTACGTCAAGGCCGCCGAGGCGCAGTGGATCGCGGAGCGCGACCTCGACTGGGACCGCGCGATCGACCACGCGAAGTTCGCCACGACGCCGCTCGGCTCGCCGCTGCCGATCGAGCGGACCTCGTACTGGAAGTCGCTGAGCGAGGAGCAGCTCTGGGAGATCACGCGCAGGACGGCGTCGTTCCGCCTGAGCCAGTTCCTGCACGGCGAGCAGGGCGCGCTGATGGTCGCGGCGCAGCTCGTCAACGCCGTGCCGCACACCCACGCCAAGTTCTACGCCGCGACCCAGACCATGGACGAGGCGCGGCACGTCGAGGTGTTCGCCAAGTACATCGAGAAGCTCGACGAGATCCGGCCGATCGCCGCGCCGCTGCGCCGCGTGCTCGACTCGACCCTGCAGACCGGCAGCTGGCTCGAGAAGCTCGTCGGGATGCAGATCGTCGTCGAGGGCCTCGCGCTCTACAGCTTCAAGGACATGCGGTCGCTCACCGAGGAGCCGCTGCTGAAGGAGCTCCTCACCTACGTCGCGCGGGACGAGTCGCGCCACCATGCGTACGGGGTGCAGTACGTCGACCGCTGCGTACCGTGCTTGACGGACGGGCAGCGCGTCGAGCTCGAGGATTTTGCCCTCGAGGCGTCGCGTACGCTGATCGACAACCGCAACCAGCAGGCGTTCCTCGCCGAGGTGCTGCGCGTCTGGGCGGAGGTCGGCGTCGACACGAACGAGCTGCTCGCGTGCCTGCAGCGCGAGATGGACGAGCTCACGCGCGACGAGAAGAGGGGCAAGCGTCTCGGCCCGGTGCAGGGCTTCGTCATCCCGACGCTGCGCCGCTGCGGGCTGCTCTCGGAGCGCGTCGCCGCGCACTACCTCGAGTTCCTGCGCGCGAACCTGACGCGCAATCTGGTCGGCGAGGACGTCGAGCAGTTCCTGCGCTACCTGCCCGAGCTGCCCGAGGACACCGCGGCCTGGGTGCTCGGTGAGCTGCGCGACGCGTAGGCGGGACCGGCGAGGCGAGACGACGGCCGCGCGGCTCGCACGGCG
>JBFMAS010000280.1:0-5287 GCA_040755575.1 Thermodesulfobacteriota bacterium | reverse complement strand
GGCCTCGACGCTCTGGTCGCCAACGCCGGCATACCGTGTCGCGTGCCGGCGCCGGAGCTGACCGCCGAGCGCGTCGTCCGGGTGCTCGACGTCGACTTCCACGCGCCGGCCGCGATGAGCCTCGCGCTGCTGCCCGCGATGCTCGAAGTCGTCGCCCTGCATCGCGTCCGCGATGCCCTGGGCGAACTCCCGTGCCGGCACCTTCTGCACCGCGAACAGCGCCGCATGGTAGTCCGGCTGGTCCCAGATCTCCGTGTCGCGTTGGGGATCGGCAGCCGCCCGCCGAGGCTCGAGACCAGCACGAGCTGACCGCGGCCGCGCGCAAGCACGAGCGGCTCGCGCGGCTCGCTCCACGTGCGCCCGCCGTCAGTGAGGCGCGCTCCCCCTCGATGGTCTGGCTCCTTCGCCATGGCCCCGCTCGGCGAAGCCGAGCGCGCGGCGATCGGCTGGCGCGGTCGCGAGGGGATCTACACGGCGCATCACATGCTCGAGAGCTACCGGCTCACCGACGACCATCGGATCGTCGGTGGCGCGAAGACGGCTCGCTACGGCTTCGGGGGCCGACCGCTCGCAGACGATGCGGCGACCTTCGCCTGCATCGAAGCCGCGTTCCGCGATCGCTTCCCCATGCTGCGCCACGTGCCGTTGACTCATCGCTGGAGCGGTCCGATCGCCTGCACGCTCGATTTTCTCCCGGCCCTCGGCGTGATCGGCTCGCACCGGAACGTCTACTACTGCGCCGGGTACGCGGGGCACGGGATCGCGATGGCCTGCTACGCCGGGACGTTGATCGCGGATCTGCTGGTGGGCCGGGGAGACGCGGCGCGATCGCTCGGGGAAGGGTGGAGGGCCGCGATGCCGCCGGAGCCGGTGCGGTGGCTGATCGCGAACGGACTCGTCGGTCGCGAGTCACCGAGCTTGCGCGTCGCCGAGTGGTGGAAGCGGGGCGAGCCCGTCGATCTCGGCGAACGCGAGGTCGTCGTTCGACATACGCCGCGACACACGCCGGAATCCATCTCCCTGTGGGATCCGGCGCGCGGCGCTGGGTCTTCTCGGGCGACTACATCACGCCGCAGCCCTTGTATGCCTTCCTCCCGGGCAGCAGCATCGGCGACTACCGATCGACCGCCAAAACGCTCCTGCAGGTGTTGCCGGACGACGCGCTGTTCTGGGGTGCCCACGACGAGCCCATGGACACCCTGGCCCCGCAGCTCGCGATCTCCGATCTGCGCGATCTCGCACGGGTGCTCGAGGCAATCGGGCGAGGCGAGGCCGAGGCGAGCGGCTTCTTCCCGCGCATCTATCCGGTGAACGAGCGACTGGAGATCTGGGCCGACATCGGTGACCGATGAGCGCCCGTTCGTTGCGCGACGCTCGTGCGCAGCACTCCTCTCTCGCGAGACCCCGATGAATCTCGGCTCGGTCCTGATCTGGCTCAACGCGGCCTTCCTCGTCGTCTACGGGCTCGCGTTCGTCTCTCTGCCCGAACCCCTGGGACGCGCGATCACCGGCTCTGCGCCCGACACCGCGTCCGGAGTCATCGACATGCGCGCTACCTACGGAGGGATGGCTACGAGACGACTGGAAGGAGGACCGCTCGTCGTGCCTGCCGACTGCACCGTCTGCGGATTCGCCGCCGGCCGCGAGTTCGCGAGCGTCGTCCATCGAGATACCGAGCTCGTGGCCTTCCTGGCGAACGCTCCCGTCAACCCGGGCCATCTGCTCGTGATCCCGGCGGTTCGCTCCGGAGGGTGGATCCCCCGAACTCGGGAGGCCTCGCTTGCCTAGGTAGCTTCTGGAAGCTACTTCATTATGCGAGCCGTCGGCTTGAAGACCCTCAAGAACAAGCTCAGTGAATACGTCCGCCTGGCGGCGGGCGGTGAGACGATCCTGGTCACGGACCGCGACCGCGTCGTGGCCGAGATCGTGCCTCCACAGCACGGGCGCGCGGCCCATCTCGCCGACGCTCAGCTCGCCGAGGCGGTTCGCAGCGGATGGCTCACTCCTCCCGCCTTGCCCGGCGCCGGCGTCCCGCCGCGTCGACCGGTCGCGCGGCTCGACGTCCTGCTCGCCGAGCTCGCCGCCGACCGTGCAGAGCGATGATCTACCTCGACACCTCGGTCGCGCTCGCACATCTCCTCGCCGAGGACCGGACGCCGCCGGCTTGGCTCTGGTCCGAGCCGCTCGTCGCGAGCCGGCTGCTTCAATACGAGCTCTGGAACAGGGTGCATGCCCGTGGCCTGAGTCGATCGCATGGCGACGAGGTGCGCCAGCTTCTCGGTCGGATCGCGTTCCTGGAACTGACGCCAACCGTCCTCGCGCGCGCCCTCGAGCCGTTCCCCGTTCCGGTCAGGACCCTCGATGCGCTCCACCTCGCGTCGGCAGATTTCCTATGGCAGCAGGGGCAGAGCTTGCGCCTCGCATCGTACGACGCGCGAATGGTCGACGTAGCTCGACGTCTCGGCATCGAGGCATTCGAGATCTGAGCTTTCGAGAGCCGCGCTTGCGCGCCCCAGGCTTCCCGGCAATCGAGGAGACGGAGGGGCTACCTCTGAGCGGGCCCGCCCCGCTGGAGCGTGGATCCTCGTCGCGCCGCGCACCGTCGCCGGGCGGCGACGTGACGAGCAGCGGGATCGAGCACATCTGGGCCCCCGCGGTCACGTCCGCGTCGTGGCGTCCTCACCAGCTTCGCGCAGAGCGGTCGCCATGCGAACGAGGGCTCGGTGGATCCGCCCTACCCCCGTGCTCCTCGCCTCGCGGACGGCGTTGAGGCACACTCACCGTCCGCATGATCTTGGTCGGGCGACAGCGGGAGCTCGACATGTTGCGGGAGCGGATCGACCGCACCGCGGCGGGCCGCGGCCAGGCGGTGTTCCTCGTCGGCGAGCCGGGGATCGGCAAGACGCGCACCGCGGAGGAGGTCGCCTCCGTGGCGACGAGGCGCGGCTTCCGCGTCTCGTGGGGACGCTGCCACGAGGGTCACGTGCCGCGAGCGTACTGGCCATGGCTGCAGGTGCTGCGGCCGCTCGAGGGCGGCTCGAGCGACGTGGCGCGCGTCGTCGAGCGGCTCTCGGGTGTGCGGCATGCGCGCGGCGAGCACGAGCCCGAGGCGGCGGGGCGCGCGCGTCTGTTCGACGACGTCGCGCGCTGCCTCATCGCGGCGTCGCGCGAGGCGCCGCGGCTCGTCGTCCTCGACGACTTGCACTGGGCCGACGCCGCGTCGCTGCGCCTGCTGCGCTTCGTCGCCATCGAGGTCGCCGCGGCGCCGCTGTTGCTGCTCGGCACCTACCGCGATCGCTCGCCCTCCGTGATGCGGGCGCTCGCCGCGGTCGCCCGCTGCGGCGAGTGCTTGCCGCTCGGCGGGCTCGACGAGCGCGAGACGGCGTACCTGATCGGTCAGGCCACGGCATGCGAGCCGGACGCCGCCGTCGCGGCCCGCATCGCCCGCCTCACCGAGGGCAACCCGTTCTTCGTGGTGTCCATCGCGCGCGTCCTCGCCGCCTCTGGGCGGCTCGTCGCCGGCGCGGCAAGCTCGATCCCCCTGCCGGCCGAGGTCGTCGAGGTCGTGCGCCAGCAGCTCGATCCTCTGCGCCCGCAGACTCGCGCCCTGCTCGGCGTGGCGGCGGTGATCGGACGCGACTTCGAGCAAGAGGTGCTCACGCGCGTGTGCGCCGCAACGGAGAGCGAGGTCCGCGGCGCGCTGGAAGAGGGACTGCGCGCGCACCTCGTCGAGCCCCCCTCGTCGGAGCGCGATCGGCACTGGCGCTTCGCGCACGCGCTGATCCGCGAGACGCTGTACGACGACCTTCCCGTGACGGCACGTTCGCAGATCCACCGCCGGGTCGCGGAGGCGCTCGCGGCGCGCAGCGGCGAGCACGATGCCCGCGCCGCGGAGATCGCGCATCACTTCACCGCTGCCGGAGCCGCCAGCGAGCAGGACGCGCTCGATTGGTCGCAGCGCGCCGCCGAGGCGGCCCTCGGCGTGTTCGCCTACGAGGAGTCGGCGCGGCTCCTCGAGCACTCGCTCGAGCTGCTCGCGGCGACGCCGCAGGCGGACGCCGTCCTGCGCTGCGACCTCCTGCTGTGCCTGGGCGAGGCGCTGCAGCGCGCCGGCAGCACGCGTCGAGCGAAGGAAGCCCAGCAGCGCGCCGCCGAGGCGGCGCGCGAGCTGCGCGATCCGACCCGCCTCGCGCGTGCGGCGCTGGGCTTCGCCTGGCGCGACTACGTCGGAGACGCCGGCGACCGCGCCACGATCGCCTTGCTCGAGGAAGCCGTCACGGCGCTCGGAGAGGGCGACCCCGCGCTTCGCGCCCGGCTTCTCGCCCGGCTCGCGATGGAGATCTACTTCCTCGAGCCACGGGCTCGACGCGACGCGCTCAGCGCGGACGCGGTCGCGATCGCGCGCCGCCTCGACGACGCTACGGTGCTCGCCAGCGCGCTGCTCGCGCGTCACTTCGCCCTGCGCGGACCGGACGCGGTCGACGCCCAGCTCGCGCTCGCCGACGAGATCATCGCGCTCGGTCGTGCAGGAGCGGCGCGTGAGGTCGTCCTCGAAGGCCGGCTGTGGCGGATCGGCAACCTGTTCGAGCTCGGCCGGATCGAGGATGCGTTCGTCGAGATCCGGCGTCTCGTCCGCGAGGCAGAGCGCCTGCGACAGCCCTTCGGAATGTGGCAGGCGACCGCCCTTCGCGTCACCTGCGCCACGCTGGCGGGAAGGCTCGACGAGGCCGAGCGGCTCAGCGAGGAGTGCCTGGCGCTCGGCCGCCGGGCGGAGACCCCGCATGCGGGCGTTCTTTACTTGACGCAGCTCTTCCCGCTGCGCCAGGAGCAGGGCCGGCTCGGCGAGCTCGAGGCGACGCTGCGGACGGTCGCGGACCAGACGCCCGAGATGCCCGTCTTCCGTGCCGGGCTGGCGCGGATGCTGTGCGAGCTCGGGCGTCACGACGAAGCGCGACACGAGGTCCAGTCCATGCGTGCGAGCGGCCTCGAGCGCATTCCGCGCGACACGCACTGGCTCGATGCGATGAGCGAGCTCGCGCTGGCGGCCTCGGCTCTCGGCGACGTCGCGCTCGCGGCCGAGCTGCATCCGCTGCTCGCACCATACGCGGGCCGCATCGTCGTCGTCGGGACGACGAGTGCGATCGAGGGCTCGGTCGCCCGTCATCTCGGACTGCTCGAGGCGACACTCGCGCGCTTCGCGGACGCGCAAGCGCACCTCGAGCAGGCGATCGCCGTCCATGCCCGCCTCGGCGCGGGGCCGCTCCTCGCGTATGGACAGCACGATCTC
>JBFMAS010000279.1:0-13199 GCA_040755575.1 Thermodesulfobacteriota bacterium | reverse complement strand
GCGCGCTTCGCCGCGACCCGCGCGCGGGCGGGTGCGTTCGCGTCCGGCGCGGGCGGAGCGGCGTCGTCGCGGGCGACCACCATCGGCGGGCTCGCCGGTGCGGTGCCGGCCGGCTCCCGGTCCGACTGCCGGCCGACGACGACCAGCGCGAGCACCGCTGCAGCCGCAAGCCCGCCGACCGTCGCCCAGGCAGGGAGCCCGCGGGCGCGCGCCGCTCCGCGCGGGGAAAGACCGGCACGCTGCGCACGTCGCGACGCCCCGAGATCATGCACGACACCCCGCGGGTCTGGCGCCTGTCGCGCCCGGACGGCCGCGGTCGGCTCCCCCTCGACGCGCTGCCACAGGTCCTCGAACGAGCCCGCCGTGACGGCCGCCGCGGCGAGGTGCCTGCCGACGACGACGCGGGTTGCGCGCAGCCGCCGGAGCTCGCCCTGACAGGCCGCGCACGACGCGAGATGCCCCTCGAGCCGCGTCCTCTCCTCGGCCGCGACCTCGTCGTCGAGCAGGGCCACGATCGACCCGATCACCTCCTCGCAGTTCATCGATCGCCCTCGAGATACCCCTTCAAACCCGCCTTCAAGCGCTGAGTTGCGCGGAAAATCAGGCTCTTCACGGCCTGCTCCGAGACGGAAAGGATCTCGCCGATCTGCTGATAGCGGAGCTCCTCGACCCGGCTCAAGATGAGCGCGGTCCGCTGCGCCTCGGGCAGCTCGGCGACCAGCTCCGCGATCCGGCCCTCAAGCTCGCGGTGCGAGGCGTAACGCTCGCCCTCCGACGCCTCGGGGTCGCGCGGGTCCCAGGGCGCGTCCGCCTCCTCGTCGCGCGGCCCGGCCGCATCCACCCGGCTCTTGTAGTCGTGCCGGCGCACCTCGTTCAGGCAGACGTTGTGCGCGATCGTGTACAGCCAGGTGGAGAACTTGGCGCGCGGCTCGTAGCGTTCGCGCGTGCGATAGACCTGCAGGAACACGTCCTGGGCGAGCTCCTCGGCGCGCGCCGTGGCGCCGACGAACCCCGCCGCGAACCTCGCCACCGACGCCGAATACTTCTCGAACAGCGCACGGAACGCCTCGCGGTCGCCGTCCTTGACGCGAAGCATGAGAGCCGTGTCGGGATCTTCGGCGGGATCCAACAAGGCTAGCTCCTGAAACCCGCGGCGAGCAGCGAGGTCGCGCTTCGCCTGGCGACCATCCGGTCCTGTGTACGGGTTCAGTTTGCCTCCCTCAAATGTATATTGGCGGGCGATGCGACGGCGCGGCAAGGCTTCGTCCCAGGACGGACACGGCGCGAGCCTTCCCTCCCTGCCGGAGCACCTCGAGCGCATCCAGGCCTACATGCGCGGCTGCGGCCTGCTCGCCTTTCCGAGCTCGGAGACGCCGCTGCGCCGCCAGCTCGCCGAGTTCATGGAGGCGCATTTCGAGGAGACCGTGCGGGTCTGGGCCACCACCATCGCCCACGCGCTGAGCATCCACGGCGAGAAGTACGACCAGCTGCTGGAGGACATCGTCGGCGCGCAGCGCCGCTGGATCGACCACATCCGCAACCCCGAGGACGTCACGACCTACGAGAAGCTGCGTGAGGATGCGCGCGGCGGCTTCATCTCCAAGCATCCCCCGTCGCGGTTCCTCGCGAGCCAGATCAAGATGCGTCAGATCCTGGTCGACCTGCTCAACCGGGAGATGCGCGGCAGCCCGGCCGTGCCCGAGCTCATCGGCCTGCTCGACCAGGAGATGTCGGAGCGGATCCTGCACATCACCGACTTCTTCGTCGAAGCACGCGAGCGCGAGATCGCCGACCAGACCGAGAGCTATCGCCGCTCGGTCGACTCCGCGCCGGCCGCGATGCTGATGGTGCGCGCCGAGGACGGTGTGATCGAGGGCGCGAACCAGGTCGCGGAGCGCGACATCGGCGTCGCCGAGTCCTCGCTCCGCGGCCGGGCGCTGTGGGAGCTCCACCCCGAGTCGGAGCGCGCCGTCGTCCGCGAGCTGCTCGCCGAGACGGTGAAGCGCGGTCGCGCGACGCGCGGCAACCTGCACCTCGAGCGCGAGGGGCGCGATCTGCTGCCCGTCGACATCCGTGCCGCGCTCATCGAGTACGGCGACAACCGCGCCCTGCAGGTGATCTACGTCGACCTGTCCGAGCGACGGCTGCTCGAGTTCCAGCTCATCCAGTCGGAGAAGATGGCCGCGATCGGCCAGCTCGCGGCCGGCATCGCGCACGAGATCCGCAATCCCCTGGGGATCATCGGCAACGCGCTCTACGAGCTCGGCGAGCTCATCCAGGACCCGGCGCCCGACGTGCGCGACGACCTGCAGATCGCGCGCGTCGAGATGGCGAGGGCGCAGGAGATCATCAACACGCTGCTCGAGTTCTCGCGGGACAACAAGACGGAGATGCAGGCGGTCGACGTGAACGGCCTCATCGAGCGCACGCTCAAGCTGATGAACAAGTACCTGCAGAACCACGGCGTGCGTGCCTATACGGAGCTCGCGTCGGTCGAGCCGTGCGACGCGAACGAGAACGGCATGCGGCAGGTGCTGCTCAATCTCATCACCAACGCCGTGCAGGCGATGCCCAAGGGGGGTGAGCTGCGCATCGAGACGCGCTCCGTGCCGGGCGGGCGGGTGCGCCTGTCGATCGCCGACACGGGGCTCGGCATCCCGCCCGAGCGCCTCGGCCGCATCTTCGATCCCTTCTTCACCACCAAGGCCCCCGGCGAGGGCACCGGCCTCGGGCTCTCGGTCGTGCACTCGGTCGTCAAGAACGCGGGCGGCACGATCGAGGTGCGCAGCACGCTCGATCGCGGCACGACGTTCGTCATCGAGCTGCCGATTCGCCAGCCCGGCTTCGGGCTCGACCTCGAGGAGGCGCCCGCCGCCACGACCGGCGCGGCCGAAGGGAGCGCTTGAGCGCGCGCATCCTGCTCGTCGAGGACGAGCCGAACATGGTCCGTACCCTGAGCCGCATCCTCGAGCGGGCAGGATACGCCGTCGCGACGGCGGGCAACGGACGCGAAGCGCTCGACCAGCTCGGGGCGGACGCGTTCGACGTCGTCATCACCGATCTCAACATGCCGGTGATGGACGGCATGACGTTCCTGCGCTCGATCCAGGACATGGCCGCACGCCCGGCCCTCGTCGTGCTGACCGGCTACGGCACGATCCAGAGCGCGGTCGACGCCATGAAGCTCGGCGCGGCGGACTACCTGATCAAGCCCTGCAACCCGGACGACCTGAAGATCGTCATCGAACGCCAGCTCGAGCTGCGCTCGCTGCGGCGCGAGGTCGCGACGCTGAAGCGCGAGGTGCAGCGCTACCAGCGGTACGGCGCGCTGATCGGCGACGACCCTGCGATGCAGGAGATCTACCGGATCATCGAGACCGTCAGCCAGAACAAGAGCACGGTGCTGATCACGGGCGCGAGCGGCACCGGCAAGGAGCTCGTCGCCCGGACGCTGCACGCCAAGTCACCCTGGTCGCGCGCTCCGTTCATCGCCGTGAACTGCGGTGCCTTCTCGGAATCGTTGCTCGACAGCCAGCTCTTCGGCCACCGCCGCGGCTCGTTCACCGGCGCGATCAACGACCAGGAGGGCGTCTTCCAGGCGGCGAGCGGCGGCACGCTGTTCCTCGACGAGGTGTCGGAGATCCCGCTGCCGCTGCAGGGCAAGTTCCTGCGCGCGATCCAGGAGCGCGAGATCACGCCGCTCGGCACGACGCGGCCGGTCAAGGTCGACGTCCGCCTCGTCGCCGCGAGCAACAAGGACCTGCGCGAGGAGGTGCGCGCCGGGCGCTTCCGCGAGGACCTCTTCTACCGGCTCAACGTCGTCAACATCCACCTCCCTCCGCTGGCCGCGCGACGCGGTGACATCCCGGCGCTGGTCGAGCACTTCGTCGGCGAGTTCGCGCGCACCTACGGCGTCGCGCCCAAGCGCCTGTCCGACGAAGCGCGGGCTCGGCTGCTGGCGCACGACTGGCCGGGCAACATCCGCGAGCTGCAGAACACGATCGAGCGGGCGTTCGCGATCTCCACCTCCGACACGATCGAGCTCGCGGACATCGCGCCGGCGCTGCCCCCGGCCGAGAGGCGCGAGGAGCCCCTCACGCCGCAGCCCGACGTCGAGGTCCCGGCCGCGGCGGACGCGGTCCGGCCGAGCCAGACCGCGGCGCCGGACGGCGACGACCAGGACCAGGGCGTGATCTCGCTCGAGGAGGCCGAGCGGCGTGCGATCGTTGCCGCGCTGCGGCAATCGCGTGGCAACAAGAACGAGGCGGCCCGCCTGCTGCGCATCGACCGGCAGCGGCTCTATCGCAAGATCGAGAAGTACCAGCTGCAGTGAGCTGCGGCTCCGGTAACGCTCCGGTAACTTGCGACAGCGCGTCACCCGTGCAAAGGCACGAAATCGCACCTGTTTGGTCGCACCCCGCGTGCAAATGACCGTGGAAACGATGCTCCCTTTCTGGCCCGAATCCTGCTCCCCGGCGTCTCTGCGATGACTCGGTGCATGAAGGTCCTCGTCGCGACGGCGAGCAGCAACCTGCAGCGGCTGATCAGCCGCAAGCTGCAGCGCAGCGGCTACACCACCGACGAGGTCACCTCCGCGGCCGCCGCCCTCGAGGCGGTGCGCACCTCCGACTACGAGGCCATCGTCACCGACATGCACCTGCCCGATTGCTGCGGTGCCACGCTGGTGAACTCGATGCGCGAAGCCGGCGTATCGACCCCGGCGATCCTGCTGGTCGAGGAGGAAACTCCGCGGGTGCGCGACGCGACCGCGCTGCTGTGCTCGACGCAGTGCCTCGCCTCCCCGGACCTCGACCGTCTGCGAGACGCGATCGCGCTCGCCTGCCGCGCAGAGCCGGGCACGCGCGCTCCCGAGCGCGACGACGCCTGACCGCACGAGCGGGGGTCGCCGAGCACGACGGCGTGCCCCGCGCGGTCACGTGGAGTAGGCCGAGTTGAGCTCCACGTAGTCGTGCGACAGGTCGGTCGTCCGCAGCCGCGCCTGCCCACGCCCCTGCCCGAGGCGGATCACGACGTCGAACGCCGGTTGCGCCATCACGGCCCGGGCGGCCTCCGTCGCCGCCGTGATGCCGCGGCCGCCCCGGAACACCTCGACGTCGCCGATGCGGATCGACACCCTGTCGGGCTCGACCGGCACGCCGCTGTAGCCGATCGCGCACGCGATCCTGCCCCAGTTCGGGTCGACGCCGAAGAAGGCCGTCTTGACGAGCTGCGAGCTGCCGACGGTACGCGCGACGCGGGTCGCATCGCGCTCGCTCGCCGCGCCCCGCACGTAAATCGTCACCACCTTGGTCGCGCCCTCCCCATCGGTCGCGACCAGGCGCGCGATCTCCTCCGCGACCGCCTCGACGGCACGCGCCAGCGTCCGCCGCGCGGGCCCGTCTCCGGTCACCGCGGGATTGTCCGCCGCGCCGCTCGCAAGCAGATAGAGCGCGTCGTTGGTGCTCGTGTCGCCGTCGACGGTGAGCTCGTTGAAAGGCCCGGCGCCGGCCTCGCGGGCGAGCCAGCGTGCCGTCGCGGGATCGACCGCCGCATCGGTGGCGACGAACACCAGCAGCGTCGCCATGTCGGGTGCGATCATGCCGGCGCCTTTGCCGACCCCGGCGACCGTGACCCGGCGCCGCCCGACCGTCACCGACTCGCTCGCCACCTTGGGAAAGGCATCGGTCGTCATGATCCCGCGCGCGAAGCGCCACAGGCCGTCGGGGCGCGCGTCCTCCACGGCGCGCACGATCCCGGTCGCCAGGCGGTCCATCGGCAACGGCACGCCGATGATCCCGGTCGACGCGGGCGCGACCAGCTCCGGCGAGATCGACAACTCGGCGGCAGCGGCGGCACACGCCTGCTCGGCGTCGGCGATCCCCTGCGGCCCGGTGCAGGCGTTCGCGTTGCCGCTGTTGACCACCAGCGCCTGCAGGCGGCCCCGGCGCACGCGCTCGCGCCCGACGATCACGGGGGCCGCGCAGAAGCGGTTGCGCGTGAAGACGGCGCCCGCCGAGGCGGGGCGGTCGGCAATCAGGACCGCGCAGTCGGGCGCGCCGCTCTTCTTGATGCCGCACGCAACGCCGCCGAAGCGGAAGCCGGGAACCAGGATCTCGTGCTCGCCGACGTCGATCTTCACAGCAGGACCATCACCTCGCTCGCGAACGCCTCGAGTTGCTCGAGCAGCTCCGCGCAGCTCGCGCTGACGAAGCTCACGTGCAAGCGCGCCACACCGAGCGCGCGATAGCGCTCGATGCGCGCCGCCAGGTCGGACGGCGCGAGGCGCAGGACGTCCTGCTCCCGATCGCCGCCGCGACGCAGCAGGTCGACCGTCGGAAACGGCGCGACGACCTCCCACGAGCCGCCGCCGCGCCGGTCGAGCAGCTCTCGCCCGTAGGCGATCAGCGCCGCCAGCTCGTCGAGGCCGAGCTGCCAGGGCACCCAGCCGTCACCGCGCTCCACCGCGCGGCGGACGGTGCGGCGTGCGTTGCCGCCGACCCAAATCGGCGGGTGCGGCGAGCGGTGCGGCCGCGGGTCGACGAGCACGTCGCGGAACGAGAACCAGCGGCCGCAGAACTCGGCCGGCTCGCCGGTCCACAGCGCCTTCAGGACGTCCATCGACTCGTCGGTGATCGCCCCGCGCTGCTCGAAGTCGATGCCGAGCGTCCGGAACTCGGGCTTCAGATGCCCCGAGCCGACGCCGACCACGAGCCGGCCGCGGGTCATCGCGTCGAGCGTCGCGAGCTGCTTCGCCAGCACGACCGGCTGGTGGTACGGCAACACGAGGACGTGGGTCAGCAGCTCGATGCGCTCCGTCATGCCGCCGACGTAGGCGAGCGTGCTGATCGCGTCGTACCACGTGGTCCCCATCGCGGCGGCGTACGAGCGCGGCACGACGGCGTGGTCGGAGCACGCGACGTGCGCGAAGCCGAGGCGGTCCGCGGCGCGCGCCACGCGCTCGATCTCGGCCGGGCCGGCGCCGGCCTCCCACGCGCGCACCTTCGCCGGCACCTGCTGCACGACCGGCAGCCCGATGCCGAAGCCGATCGTCGCACTCACGCCCGGTGCGCCGTCCCGCTCGCGAACGCCATCGCCATTGCGCGCTTCCGGCCTTCTCGCCTATGGCTTCGCCGGCCTCTGGGACGCACGCGAGCGCGCGCGGCCCGGAGGCCGAGCGGAGGAGCGCAGCGTCGAGCGTGGCTCGATGCGAGCAGCGCTCGGGGGCAAATCGAAACGGAGGCGACGATGCAGGCCCTGATCTTCCGACATAGCGTGCCGCGGCAGATCATCACCAAACTCCTGTCCTTCGCAAGCCCGGCCGCCTTCGTCGGACCGACGTCGCCGATGCAGCTCGAGGAGATCCCGGACCCGATGCTGCCGGCCGACGACTGGCTCGTGATCCGCACGCGGCTGTGCGGCATCTGCGGCAGCGACTACAAGCAGGTGTTCCTCAACGGCAGCGTCGACAACCCGATGACGTCGGTGATCTCGTTCCCGCAGGTGCTCGGGCACGAGGTGGTCGGCACCGTCGAGCGCGTCGGGCCCGCCGTGAAGAACCGCCGCGTAGGGCAGCGCGTCGCGCTGAACCCGTGGCTGTCCTGCGCGCCGCGCGGCATCTCACCGCCGTGCGCCGCGTGTGCGCGCGGCGACTTCTCGATCTGCGAGAGCTTCGTGCGCGGTCACCTGCCACCCGGCATCCACACCGGGAACTCGAGCGCGGCCACCGGTGGCTTCGCGCCGCTCCTCCCCGCGCACGAGTCGATGGCGATTCCCGTTCCGGACGACGTGAGCGACGAGGCAGCCGTCCTGGCCGACCCGTTCTCCGTCTCGCTGCACGCCGTCCTGAAGCGGCCGCCGGCACCCGGTCAGCTCGCGCTGGTCTACGGCTGCGGCACGCTCGGACTGTGCGCGATCGAGATCCTGCGCCGTCTCTATCCCGAGAGCCCGGTGCTCGCGATCGCGCGCTTCCCGCACCAGCGGCGCATCGCGCTCGAGCTCGGGGCGCGAGACGTGCTGCCGCACGAGCCGAGCGGCGCGATCATCGAAGCCGTGGGGCGGCTCACCGGCGCCGGGGTCCTGAAACCCTGGTTCGGGAAGCCGATGCTCAACGGCGGCGTCGACGTGATCTACGACACGGTGGGCTATCCCGCGACGATCGAGATCGGCGTCCGCATCACGCGCCCGCGCGGCGCGATCGTGGTGACCGGCGTCGAGATGCCGCGCCGCTTCGAGTGGACACCGCTCTACTTCAAGGAGATCCACCTGATCGGCTCCAACGCCTTCGGCGAGGAGAACTTCGAGGGGCGCCGCCGACACGCGATGGAGATCTACCTCGACCTGGTGCGCGGCCGGCGCGTCGACGTGACGCCCATCCTGACCCACCGCTTCCCGTTGCACCGCTACCGCGAGGCGTTCCGGGCCTGCTGGGACCAGAACCGCTCGGGCGCGGTCAAGGTGCTGTTCGACTACCCGGCGGCGACGCCGGCCGACACGAGCCCGGTCGGCGCTCCTCAGCGGCAGCGGTCCCAGGGCGACGCGGCGCCCGCCGGCGCCTGGTAGAGCACGATCGGCAGCCCGTCCGGGTCGTGGACGAGGCACGACGCGACCCCGGGCGCATGCTCGGCGAGCGTCTCGGACTGGACCTCGACATCGCGGTCGCGCAGCGAGTGCAGCGTCGAGCCGAGGTCGTCGACGGCGAGCGCGAGGTGCGACAGCGTGCCGGCCGCGCCCGGCTCGCCGGCGTCGCCGCCGAGCCGCTGCAAGAGCTCGAGACGGAATCCGTCGCGCTCGAGCAGGACACCACGCAGCGCGGCGTCGACGCCGAGCGAGCGTGCGCTCGCGTCGCCGGCGAACGCCACCTCGCCGACGACCGCGAAGCCCAGGACGTCGCGATAGAACGCGAGCGAGCGGCTCATGTCGGTCACGCCGAGCGCGACGTGCAGCATGCCGATGATCGCCATCGCACCCTTCCCTCGCTGTGCGCGCCGCGCGCGGCGCGCTGCCGCCTTTAGCGAAAGTCGCCGTTTCCCGATACGTTGAAAGCAGTCAAACGCATCGATAATCGATGACTGTCCCGACGAGACGCCCGCCAAGGCGTTCGTCGCAGCATGGAGAGCGAGTTTCGATGAACGAAGTGCAGGGCGCGACGGTGGCTGCCAAGCCGATCCAGGAGCTGGAGACCGTCGTCATCCGCTTCGCCGGCGACTCCGGCGACGGCATGCAGGTCACCGGCAGTCAGTTCACCAACGCCTCCGCGCTCGCCGGCAACGACATCAGCACGCTACCCGATTTCCCCGCGGAGATCCGCGCACCCGCCGGCACGCTCGCCGGCGTGAGCGGCTTCCAGCTCAATTTCTCGCACCACGAGGTGTTCACTCCGGGCGACAGCCCCGACGTCCTCGTGGCGATGAATCCGGCGGCGCTGAAGGCGAACATCGAGGACCTGCGCCCGAACGGGATCCTGATCGTCGATCAGGAAGCGTTCAACGAGCAGAACCTGAAGAAGGCGGGCTACGCGTCGAACCCGATCGAGGACGGCTCGCTCGACAGGTACCAGCTCTTCCGCGTCGACGTGTCGCGCCTCACGACGCTCGCGCTGGCGGACATCGGGCTGTCGAACAAGCAGGTGCTGCGCTGCAAGAACTTCTTCACGCTCGGGCTGACGGCATGGATGTACCACCGCCCGACCGAGCCGGTGCTGAAGTTCATCGCGAACCGCTTCAAGCGCAATCCCGCCCTCGCCGAGGCCAACACGCGCGCCTTCAATGCCGGGCTGCACTTCGCCGAGACCTCCGAGATGTTCGCGACGCAGTACGAGGTCAAGCCGGCCACGATCGCGCCGGGCGTCTACCGCAACATCACGGGCAACAGCGCGCTCGCCCTCGGGCTGGTCGTCGCGGCACGTCAGGCGAAGTTGCCGCTGTTCCTCGGCTCGTATCCGATCACGCCCGCGAGCGACATCCTGCACGAGCTCTCGGGCTACAAGGAGTTCGACGTCACGACGTTCCAGGCCGAGGACGAGATCGCCGGCGTCGGCGCCGCGCTGGGCGCGGCGTTCGGCGGTGCGCTCGCCGCCACGACGACCAGCGGCCCCGGGATCGACCTCAAGTCGGAGACGGTCGGCCTCGCGGTCAAGGTCGAGCTGCCGCTCGTCATCTGCGACATCCAGCGCGGCGGACCCTCGACCGGGCTGCCGACCAAGACCGAGCAGGCGGATCTGCTCGCCGCGCTGTACGGCCGGCACGGCGAATCGCCCGTGCCGATCATCGCGGCCCAGAGCCCCGCGGACTGCTTTGCGGTCGCGCTCGAGGCGGCGCGCGTCGCGATCAAGTACATGACGCCGGTCTACCTCCTGTCGGACGGCTACCTCGCGAACGGCGCCGAGCCCTGGCTGCTGCCGAAGATCGAGGATCTCTCCCGCTTCGACGTCGAGTTCCGCACCGATCCGGCCGGCTACTTCCCGTACCTGCGGGACGGCGAGACGCTGTCGCGGCCGTGGGTGGTGCCCGGAACGCCCGGTCTCGAGCATCGCATCGGCGGGCTCGAGTCCGAGTACTTGACGGGCAACATCAGCTACGCGCCGTCGAACCACGAGCAGATGGTCCGCTTGCGCGCGAAGAAGATCGCCGGCATCGCGCGCGAGATCCCGCCCACGGCCGTGATGGGTGCCGAACGCGGCAAGGTGCTGGTGCTCGGCTGGGGCAGCACGTACGGCTCGATCGCGGAGGCCGTCAAGCAGCTCTGCGCGAGCGGCGCCGCCGTGGCGCACGCCCACCTGCGCTGGCTCAACCCGCTGCCCGCGGACCTCGGACAGGTCCTCTCCCGCTTCGACCACGTGCTGATCCCGGAGATGAACATGGGTCAGCTGCTGCGCCTGATCCGCGCCGAGTTCCTGGTCGACGCGATCGGCTTCAACAAGATCCAGGGACGGCCGTTCCGCGTCGCGGAGATCGTGGCGCGCGTGCAGAAGCTCCTCGAGGAGAAGTAGCTCGATGTCGACAGCAACGCCGAAGGAGCAGCCCAAGCTCACACGCAAGGATTTCGAGTCCGATCAGGAAGTGCGCTGGTGCCCGGGCTGCGGCGACTACGCGATCCTGGCGCAGGTGCAGAAGGTCCTGCCCGAGCTCGGCATCCCGCGCGAGAACTTCGTCTTCGTCTCCGGCATCGGCTGCTCGAGCCGCTTCCCGTACTACGTCAACACCTTCGGCTTCCATACCCTGCACGGCCGCGCGCCGGCCATCGCGACCGGTCTCAAGCTCGCCCGCCCCGAGCTGTCGGTGTGGATCGTGACCGGCGATGGTGACGCGCTGTCGATCGGCGGCAACCACCTGATCCACGTCCTGCGACGCAACCTCGACGTCAACCTCCTGCTCTTCAACAACCGGATCTATGGCTTGACGAAGGGGCAGTACTCGCCGACCTCCGAGGCCGGCAAGGTGACGAAGTCGACGCCCGACGGCTCGGTCGACAACCCGTTCAAGCCGCTCGTGCTGGCGCTCGGCGCCGAGGCGACGTTCGTTGCGCGCTCGATCGACGTCGAGGCGAAGCATCTGCAGGAGACCATCCGCCAGGCGCACGCCCATCGCGGTGCGTCGTTCATCGAGATCCTCCAGAACTGCAACATCTTCAACGACGGCGCGTTCTCCGACCTCACCGAGCGCGAGGTCAAGGCGGAGCACCAGCTCGTCCTCGAGCACGGCAAGCCCATGGTGTTCGGCAAGGCGCGGGACCGCGGGATCCGCATGGTCGGCATGCGACCCGAGGTGGTGACCCTGGGCGACGGCGTGACCGAGGCGGACCTGCTCGTGCACGACAAGCACAACCCCGTCCTCGCCTACCTGCTCGCGCACATGACGCCGCCGCAGTTCCCCACCCCGATCGGCGTGCTCTACGAGGTCGAGCGCCCGCCTTACGAGGAGGGCGTGCGCGCGCAGATCGAGGCGGCGCGCACGCGGCCGGGCGCCGGGGACCTGGCGAAGCTGCTGGCGAGCGGCGACGTCTGGTCGGTGCCCTGATCGGCCGGCCGCGGACGTCACGACCGCGGGCCGCGCGCCGCGCGGAACGGCAAGGGCGGCGGCTCTTCGCTGCGCGCCGAGCGCAGCCACTCCTCCCAGGCTGCGATGCAGCGTCGCAGCTCGCCGGCGGGGAACCCCTCCCAGACGCCGGGCGTCCCGGCCAGCCGGGCACGAGCCGAGCCGGCGAGGCGTGACGCGGCAGCGGCGTTGCCGCCCTGCCAGTGGTGCCAGGCGACGGCCGCCTGGATCAGGCCGTGGAGGGTCTCGCGCGCCTCGCCGACCGCGCTCCTCCAGGCGGGCTCGAGCACCTCGTGCACCTCGAAGAACAGCCCGTGCTCGAGCAACGCTCGGGCCTGGGTCAGCCGCGCGGGCAGATCCGCCCCACGCGGGACGCAGACCAGCACGCGCGCATAGGATTCGAGCTTGTGCCTGACGGCCGCCGTCCACGGGGCCGCCACGCGGACCAAGGTCGCAGCACCGTCGCGGGCCGGGCCGCCCTCGCGCGCGAGGACGCCGGCCTCGACGAGCGCGGCGCAAACGGCCGCATCGAGCCGCGTCCCGTCGACACCGCCACCCGCGGCACGCAGCACCACGGCGAGGGCGGCCGGTACGCCGTCGCTCGAGCGGCGCTCGGCCGCGAGATCGGCCAGCAGCAGCCCGGCGAGCGCGTCCCGCGCCGCGAGAGGCAACCGGTGCGACGGATCGACGATCGCCTGCACGGCCGACAGTTTACACTCTGCCGACGCAACGGTACTGCCTAACCCGATGGCCCGGCCCACCAGCCCGGCCGCGGGGGAGGCCCTGCGCACGGAGCAGCACGTTTCGGCCGCGGCACCGAGCGCGCGCGCCGCGAGCACCGCGTGGGCGGCGCGCTCAGTGTGGCTGATCCTCGGCGCAGCGCTGCTCGCGGTCCCGTTCCTCGACACGCGCCTCTGGCCGCTCGCATGGCTCGGGCTGCTCCCCCTGTTCGCGCTGGCGCCGCGCGCCGCGACGCTGCGCCACGCCGCGACCGACGGGCTGCTGACGGGCTTCGTCGTCAACGTCATCGGCTTCCACTGGCTCGTGACGACGATCCACGTGTTCGGTGCCTTCCCGCTGCCCCTCGCCGTCGCCTTCTTCGCGGTGCTGTCGCTCTACGCCTCGCTGCCCTTCGTCCTGGTCGCCGTCGCGCTGCGCTGGGCGGGG
>JBFMAS010000278.1:0-2491 GCA_040755575.1 Thermodesulfobacteriota bacterium | reverse complement strand
CTCGGCGGGGAAGCGGATGTACTCCTCGAGGATCAGACGCGCGAGGCGCTCCTCGTCGGGGCGCGCGGCGATGCGGCCGCGGGCCACCAGGTCGGCGACGAAGGTGTCGAGGATGGTCGCGAGGTCGAGATCGTCCGTGTGCTCGTCGTCGATGCGCGCCTCCCGCTCGTCGGCGAAGCACCACGCCTTCCACGAGATCGAGAGACGCAGCTCGTCCCACGCATAGCGCGCGCGCACCTCGTCACCGGCGCGCACGCTCCAGCAACCGTCCGGGTCGCGGTGCAGGCGCGCGCCGGGCTCGATGCGCGGCAGCTCGACGTCGCGCAGCGCGAGCGGGTCGATGCCGTGGAACACGGAGTCGGTATCGAGCACGATCGCCGTGTTGCGGCGCACGGCGAGCCGGCGCGGCGCGCCGTCGGGGCCGTCGGGGTAGTAGGTGAACTCCCCGCCGGCACAGTCGTGGTACCAGCTCACGCCGGTCGCGATGTAGCGCCGCCAGCGCTCGAACAGCCCCGAATGGTGCATCGCGACCAGCAGCCACTCGGGCTCGCGCGTGCGGTTCGCGCCGCGGAACTCGGGCACGTCCGTGTGCAGCGCGAGCTCCTGACCGGGCACGAGGACGTTCAGGTACACGATCGCGGGCCGCACGACCTCGCGGCCGCTCACGTAGCGCGCCGCGTCCACGAAGGCGGGGAGCTGCTGGAAGAACGCGATCTCGGGGAAGAGCGGCTGCTCGTAGGCGAAGGTGTCGCGGAAGTAGTTCGTGCGCGAGGCGAGCTTCCACACCGGGTCCTCGCCGGCGCGTCCCGCGAGGAAGTTCCGCAGCGCGTCGTAGCGCTGCGGGATCCCCGCGCCGAAGCCCTCCTGGCGCCGCCCCTCGCCGTAGGTCGGGTACGGCGCGCGGCGCTCGACGATCGCCAGGAGCCGCCCGAGGTCGTCCTCCCCGAGCAGGCGGTCGAACTCGACGTAGCGCGCCGTGCCCATCGTCCGTGCATAGGCCGCGCGCCGCCGGCAGACAAGCCGCCGGCGGATGCGCTATGCCGCGACGGGAGGGACGCCGCCATGCCGACTCGCAAGCCGACGTCACGTCGCCGCCGCACGCCGGTCCGCATGGTGGTCGAGCCGCACGCAGACGACGAGTCGCGCCGCGCGGTCTCCGGGCGCATCGACCTGTTCAACGTCGCGGCGACGGGGCTCGACGAGTGGCACTCGGTGTCGATCTTCCTGCGCGACGCGGACGACGAGACCGTCGGCGGCATCCTGGGCGAGATCTGGGGCGGCTGGCTGCACGTGACGCACCTCTGGGTCGCGGCGCCGCTGCGCCGTGCGGGTCACGGACGCGCCCTGCTGCGCGCCGCCGAGCGCTTCGCCGTCGAGCGCGGCTGCACGCACGTGCGCCTCGAGAGCTACGGCTTCCAGGCGCCCGACTTCTACCGCAAGCAGGGCTACGAGGTGTTCGCGGTGCTCGACGACTGCCCGCCCGGGCACGCGCAGTTCTTTTTGAAGCGCAGGCTCGTCGGGGCGCGCTCCGGCCGCTGAGGCTCAGCGCTTCGGCAGCCAGTCGAGGCCGATCAGCACGAAGTGCGTGTCGAGGCCGAAGTTCTCGGACGAGATGTCGGCGTTCGATACGTGCCGGAAGCGATAGCCGAGGCTCAGCGCGAGGCCGCGCTCGACGAAGACGTCGAAGCCGACGCCGACCACCTCGTCGAACTCGAACGGTCCGCCGAGCCCGATCCCGCCGAGGCCCGTGTACATGACGCCCGCGCCGCCGTGGAAGTACGGCACGACGGTCTGGCCGCGGTCGTACGACAGCTTGAAGGTGACCGGGTTGATGCCGAATTCGACGGCGTCCTGCGGGTCGTGCACGCCCGCGACCCAGCCCTCGACGACGATCTTCAGGTCGAGGTGGTGGCGCGCGAGCGGCTCGTCGACCGCGTCCCAGAGGAACCAGCCGACGTGGCCGTAGAGCGGGATCACCTGGACGTTCTCGCGCTCGGACTGTCCGAAGCCGGTGGTGAAGCCGTACTCCTGCACGCCGTCGCGCTCGCCCGCGCGCGCCGCGCCGGCGCAGAGCAGCAGGAGCGCCGCCGCGATGAGCAGGCAGGTCGGAGCGGAAGGATGGCGGCGCAACGGAGGTCCCCGGAGCGCCGTCCTTAGACGCTCGGCGAAGCCAAGTCGAACGCTCGTGCCGCCGTCGCCGCAACGCGACGTCGGGACGGCGCGCCGCGAGCCGATCGGCGCGTGCGCGCGCGCTGCCCTCACTCGCAGCCGAGCGCGAGCAGCAGGTAGACGTCGCCCGCGAGCGGCACGTCGAAGGCGTTCGCCGCCGACACCAGGACGACGCCCGACGCGCCGGCCGTGCGCAGCACCTCGCAGGCGAGCGCCTGTCCGCCGATCTCGTCGCTGCCGCCCGGCAGCATGCGCCCGGCGACGTGGTCCTGATCGGCGAGTGACGCGCTCGCGCCCTCGGTCGTCACCGGCAGGCAGCGCT
>JBFMAS010000277.1:0-3186 GCA_040755575.1 Thermodesulfobacteriota bacterium | reverse complement strand
TTCACTATCCCCACCACGGGAAACGCAAGCACTCCTGGCGGGACGACCGCAAGACCGTCTTCGACGGCATCAAAGAAGCCGAGCAGCTTCTCTCGCAGTAAGCTGGCGGGATTAAGGCGCTCGTAAGCGCGGCTAATCCCGCGTCGACGACCCGGCTGCGCCACGCGCACACTCGCGCGCATGGACACGCACGCTGCTGCACTGCTGACTGTCCGGGCCGCCGCCGAGCGGCTCGCTATCGCCGAGCGCACGGCCCGGCAGTGGATCGCCACCGGCCGCCTGCCGGTGGTGCGGCTCGCACGGCGGTGCGTCCGGGTCCCGAGCGAGGCCGTCGAGCGCCTCGCGCGCGGGGAGGCGACCTCGGAGCAGCGCACGACGCGCACGACGTGACCGCGCGCGTGGAGGGACGTGGTGGAGGTGGACGGATGAGCAGCGAGAGCGCGGCGCGGGCCGGCGGTGGCACGCCGACCCCACGAGACGCCGCAGTCGGACAGGGTGGACGCCGCGATGGTCGCGCAGGCGCGCGCGCCGCGCAACTCGCGCGAGAGCTCGAGGATCTCGGGTGCACGGAGGTGCGCGTGCTGCCGGGCCGCACGGCGGAGCGCGCGCTCGCCGTGCACGCTGCGCCTGCGGCGGGCGCCGACCAGCGCGCCACGCTGCTCCGTGCGGCGCGCGAGCGCGCCGTGGCGGACATCCTGGATGAGTATGGGTGTCTCGACCGGCGCGACCGGTACGTCGTACGCCCCTCCATGCTCGAGCGCCTGCGCGCGCTCGGCATCGAGCGACCCGAGGAGCTGCTACCAGACCCGCTACCGTCAAGCACATCGCACGATGACGAGGTACCACCACCGGGGGCCGAGGACGATCGCGACGGCGGCGCGCCTGGCATCCTCGCCGCAGACGTCCGGCGCGAGCGCGTCCGCTGGCTGTGGCCCGGCCGCGTGCCGCTCGGCAAGGTCACGATCGTCTCTGGCGATCCCGACCGGGGCAAGACTACGGTCATGCTCGACGTCGGCTCGCGCGTCACGCACGGCCGGCTGATGCCCGACGGCACGCCAGGGCTCGGAGAGCCGGCCGGCATCGTTGTAATCTCAGCCGAGGATGATGCAGGCGACACGCTCCGCCCACGCCTCGAGGCGGCGGGCGCTGACCTATCGCGCGCGCTCATCGTGCGGATGCACGAGCTCCCGACGATCCCCGACGAGCTCGGCCTCATCGAGGCCGCCGTCGATCGCGTCAATGCCAAGCTCGTCGTCGTCGACCCGATGATGGCGGTGCTCGGCGACCACATCGACGCGCACCGCGACCACCACATCCGCCGTGCGCTCACTCCGCTCGCCGAGCTGGCGTCGCGGCTGCAGGTGGCACTCGTGCTGATCCGCCACTTACGGAAAGCCGAATCCGCCAACGCACAGTATCGTGGCGGCGGCAGCATCGGCATCACGGCGGCCGCGAGGTCAGAGCTGCTCGTCGCGCCCGACCCAGACGACGAGACCGGGGAGAGACGCGTCCTCGCGCGCATAAAGGGTAATCTGTCGGCTCCCGTGCCGTCGCTCACGTACCGGCTCGTCCCTCGGGAGCTGGCGGCGCTCGAGGATGACGAGGACCAGTCACCACACTGGTCGGTCGCCGTCGAGTGGACCGGCCGGTCGGAGCGCACGGCGGACCAGCTACTCGCGCAGCCCGACGCGCCCGAGGAGCGGTACGCAGTCGATGCTGCTGCGGACTACCTCACGCAGGTGCTCACGGACGGGCCGCAGCCGTCCACCGAGGTGCACTCCGGGGCGAGCGCCGCCGGTATCTCTCGGCCCACGCTATGGCGCGCCAAGCAGCGCGTCGGCGTGCGCGCCCGTGTAGCGCCGTGGCGTGACTGGTACTGGTCGCTGCCGGCGAGCGGAGACACGTACTATCCCGCAGAGCAGCCGCCGACCGCGGCAGACGAGCGCCGCGACGCCGAGGAGACTGCTGCGGCCCGGCTCGGCGTGCTGGTCGCGTACGCCGAGCCGCCGATCACGCGGCGGCGCGCCGAGGACACGCTACTGCGGGCGGCCGGCATCGGCCGAAACCGGGCACGAGACGTGATCGAGGGCGGCGACGGCGTGCTCTGGCGCGTCGTCGCCGGTGGTGGGCGTGGGCAGCCGACGGTGCTCCGGCCGCCAGCGACGGAAACCTCGCCACCCACCGTCTCAGGCTCTAGCACCCTGGACGGTGATACACCGACCGGCGAGGTTTCCGGCGGCGACGCCGAGGCGCCGGAAAATCAAGAGCAGCCGGACCTTTTCGCGGCGTACGGTCATCGTACGGAAACCTCGCCACCCACCGTCTCAGGCTCTAGCACCCTGGACGGTGATACACCGACCGGCGAGGTTTCGGCGATCGACCGCGACGGCCCCGTGCCGTGGGGTGGGCTCGCCCCCGACGACGAGCGCGAGGCCATGTCCGAGGTGCTCGAGTGGCTGCTGTCGGACAGCGAGCCGGCCCCCCTGGACGACGCCCCCACCGCCAGGCGGGGGGTGGACGTATGACCGGCGCGCTCGCCGTGCTCGCCGTGCTGCGGGCCCGCGGCGTCCGGGTGTACCGCCGAGGCAACAAGCTGCGCCTCGAGCCCCTGGAGGCCCTGACGCCCGAGCTGGTCGCCGCCGCGCGGGCCGTCCGGGACGAGCTGCTCGCCATCGTCTCGGGCGCCGACTGCGGCCCGTACGGCTACGGACGGTGCTTCGCGTGCGGCGCCGAGCTGCCCGACGGCGTGGCGATCGCCTACTGCCGGCCGTGTTGGGAGCGGCTACAGTGACCGCCGCCGCCGTGCGGCGCGGAGGTGGCCGCATGACCTGCACGACGTGCCGCCGGCCGTACCGCGCGCGCCGGCCCTCGGAGCCGCGGTGCTGGCGGTGCCGCACGGGCTGGCGACCGTCGTGGCGGACGCTCGGCGTCGACCGGCACGCCGCGCCCGACGTCGTGCGCGAGCGCGCCGCTGCGCTCGCCCGCTCCGCGGCGACGCACGCCGAGCGCGCGCGCATCGAGCGGGCGCAGCGGGCCATGCTGCGTCGTCGGCGCGCGGAGGCGTCGTCATGACCGACCGGCCGCACTGCCAGGCGTGCGGCGGCCTCGAGCGCCTGCACGCGCCCGTCGGCGGGCCGTGGTGCGCGGGCTGCGCGACGCGGTGCGACGGCGTGGTGACCGACACTG
>JBFMAS010000276.1:0-4036 GCA_040755575.1 Thermodesulfobacteriota bacterium | reverse complement strand
CCGGCGCGCCGCCCGCCGCGGCGCAGCCGCCCGGCGACCGGCCGCCGATGGCGGGTGCCGGCTTCGGCCGCCCGATGTTCCTCGAGCACCTGTTCCGACCGGAGCTGGTGATGCGCCACCAGGGCGCGCTCGGGCTGACGCAGGAGCAGAAGACGGCGATCTCCGGCGCGATCAAGCGGGCGCAGGACCGCCTCGGTCCGCTGCAGTGGGACGTCGAGGCCAAGGCCGAAGCCGTGGAGAAGCTCGTCGACCAGAGCAAGGTGGACGTCGACCAGGCGCTCGCGGCCGCGGCCGAGGTGATCGCGCTCGAGGGCAAGATCAAGCAGGAGCACGTGCGACTGCTGCTCGAGATCAAGAACGTCCTCACGCCGGAGCAGCAGCAGAAGCTGGCGGAGCTGCGGCCGGACCGGCGCGGTCCGGAGCGCGGCCACCGGCCGCCGCTCGACAGGCCCGTACCGAGCCGATAGTCACTCCGGGTCTGCACGGGAGGACGAGATGCACGACCTGGTCATTCGCAGCGGCACGGTGGTCGACGGGACGGGCGCCCCGCGCAAGCAGGCGGACGTGGCGGTCGACGGCGGCAGGATCACCGCGGTCGGCGCGGTCGCCGCGCGCGGACGGCGCGAGATCGACGCGCGCGAGCTGCTGGTGACGCCGGGCTGGGTCGACGTGCACACGCACTACGACGGCCAGGTCACCTGGGACCCGGTGCTCGCGCCGTCGAGCTGGCACGGCGTGACGACGCTCGTCATGGGCAACTGCGGCGTCGGCTTCGCGCCGCGCCGTCCCGGCGAGGAGGCCTTCCTCATCGAGCTCATGGAGGGCGTCGAGGACATCCCCGGCACGGCGCTGCACGAGGGGATCGACTGGCGCTGGGAGAGCTTCCCCGAGTACCTCGACGCGCTCGAGACGATGCCGCGCGTGCTCGACGTCGCGGCGCAGGTGCCGCACTGCGCGGTCCGCGCCTACGTGCTCGGCGAGCGCGCGCACGACGTCGAGCTCACGGCGGACGAGATCGCCGAGATGGCGCGCCTCACGCGCGAGGCGCTCGCCGCCGGCGCGATCGGCTTCTCGACCTCGCGCACCTTCCTGCACCGCTCGAAGCACGGCCTCGTGCCCGGCACGCACTCGACGCCCGAGGAGCTGCTCGGCATCGGACGCGCGCTCGGCGAGGCCGGGCACGGCGTCTTCGAGATGGTCGCCGACCTGCAGGGCCAGGAGCCGGATTTGTCGTGGATGAAGGAGCTCTGCGCGACGACCGGCCGCGTGCTGACCTTCGCGATCGCGCAGACCGCGCTGCAGCCGAGCACCTGGCGAGAGACGCTGGCGACCGTCGAGCGGCTCGCCGCGCAGGGCCTCCGGATCGTGCCGCAGGTGCCGTGCCGTCCGACCGGCATGCTGTTCGGCTTGCAGAGCTCGTTCCACCCGTTCCTGTTCCACCCGACCTACGCGCGCGAGCTCGCCGAGCTGCCGCTCGCGGAGCGCGTCGCGCGCCTGCGCGATCCCGCGGTGCGCGCACGGATCCTCGCCGAGGAGCTGCAGCACGAGAACCCCGTGGTGCGCATGATCGCGACCAACTGGGCGCAGATGTTCCCGCTCGGCGACCCGCCCGACTACGAGCCGGCGCCCGAGACGAGCGTCGCCGCGACCGCGGCGCGCGCGGGCAAGCGTCCCGAGGAGGTCGTCTACGACATGCTGCTCGAGCGCGACGGCAAGCAGTTCGTCTTCGCGCCGCTCGCGAACTACGTCGACTGCAACTTCGACGCCCTGCGCGAGATGATGCTGCACCCGAATACGGTGCAGGGCCTGTCGGACGGCGGCGCGCACTGCGGGCTGATCTGCGACGCGAGCATGCCGACCTTCCTTTTGACCCACTGGGCGCGCGACCGCAGGCGCGGCGAGCGCATCCCCCTCGAGCAGGCGGTGCGTCTGCAGACCGCGAACACCGCGGCGGTGTACGGCTTCCGCGACCGCGGCACGATCGAGGTCGGCAGGAAGGCCGACCTCAACGTCGTCGACCTCGACGCGCTGCACCTGCACGCGCCGGAGATGGTGTTCGACCTGCCGGCGCAGGGCCGCCGCCTGGTGCAGCGGGTCGACGGCTACCGCGCGACGGTGGTCGCCGGCGAGGTGACGTTCGAGGACGGCGAGCAGACGGGCGCCCTGCCCGGCAAGCTCGTGCGCGCCTCCTGAGCCCGCCTGCGGCCGGCGCCATGCAGATCCGCGTCGCGGCGGCCGTCGAGGTCGAGCGCCCGCCCGGGGAGGTGTACGACTTCGCCGTCGCCGAGGCGTCGTTCCCGCGCCTCGTGCACGCGCTGGGTCCGATCCCCGGCATCGTGCGCGTCGAGATGGAAGGCGGGCGCCCGCTCGAGCGTGGCGCGCAGCGCCGCGTGACGATGAGCGACGGCAGCGAGGTGCTCGAGGAGGTGCTCGACGCGGAGCGCCCCCGTCGCCACCGCTACCGCTGGCTGCGGCCTCCCGCGCCGCCGTTCAACCTGCTCGTACGGACCGGCGAGGGCGACTGGCGCTTCTCCCCCGCCGGCGGCGGCACGCGCGTCGACTGGACGTACACCTTCGACTTGACGTCGCCGCTCGTCTACCCGCTCGCCGCAGCGGCGCTCGCGCTGTTCCGCCGCTGGATGCAGCGCGCACTCGACCGGCTCCCCGGCGAGATGCAGCGGGCGCGACCGCCGTCACGCCCGGCGTAGGGCTCACCGTGGCCGGGCCTCGGTAGAACCCCGTAGCCGGCGGCGATTGTACCGGCGGCGGTACAGACTTCCTGAACTTTCCACAGCGAGCAGCGCGCCCGGCGCGAGCATGACGCCGGCTCGCGGCGCTGCACGCTTGGAGAGGTTCCTGCATGGCAGCGTCGTGAGGGTGCGCTGCGCCGGCCGCGAGCCGCGGCGTGGCGTGGCGCACCGGCAGCGGACCCACGTGCGCGGCCGCCCGCCCGCGCGGCCCGACGGTACGGAGCCGGCGGGGCGCCGCGGCAGCGTGCGGCCCCTGCCCCCACAACCATGGCCCGCAAGGAGAGAAGTCCCATGTTGGATGGAACGTCTTCCACCGCAGCCACGCGCCGGACGCGCGCGTCGGCGGTCGGCGTGCTCGCGGCGCTCGCGATCGCCGTCGCCGTCGGCACGCCGGGTGCGAGCCACGCCCAGGAAGCCGGCGTGCAGGTCACGCCCGATACCGACCGCATCCTGGTCAGCAAGGACATCAACCAGGAGCGCTGGGCGATCACGCGCAACGACGACGGTACGGTGACGGGCAACGTCTTCCCGCTCGGCGGCGGCCCGCCCTCCTTCGTCTGGTGCGAGCAGCTCGACGGCGACGACGATGACGACGACTTCTTCGACGACTTCATCGACTTCATCGACGACCTCATCGGTGACGACGACGACGGCGACGACGGGACCGACGACGAGCTGACGTTCAGCTGCTTCGGCGCGGGCCCGTGCACGGACACGCCCTGCACCGAGGACGAGTGGACGTTCATCGCCGACGTCACGCTGCCGGAGTCGTTCTTCCGGCCGTGAGGCACGCGGGCCGTGGGCGAGCGGCGGGGCGGGTCAGCCCGCCTCGCCCGTACCCGCGTCCTGCACGTTGCCCTCGGCGATCGCGCGCAGCAGGATCGACTCGCGCAGGAGCCCGATCAGCTCGTTCATCCGGTCGATGCCGTCTCGCGCCATGCGGCGCGAGGTATCGACGTCGACCTTCGCGGCGACGCGGCTGCCGAAGCGGCGCAGCTCCTCGCGTGCGAGCCACTGCACCATCTCGACGTACAGGGCGAGGTCCTGCGCCGAGAAGCCGAGCTCGTCGCCGTAGCCCGCATTGCGCAGCCGCGCCCAGGTCTCGGCGATCGCGACCGAGCTGCCCTCGAGGCACTGCCTGCCGCCGCGCACCACCACCTCGACCGCGCCGAGCGCCGCCATCTCGCGCAGCTCCGCGACCGGCAGGCCGATGCGCCTGGCCAGCCTCGGCAGCGTCTCGGCGGGGTGCGGGCGCTCGCGCTCGACGGCCGGCACGAGCTGGCCGT
>JBFMAS010000275.1:0-2031 GCA_040755575.1 Thermodesulfobacteriota bacterium | reverse complement strand
GCGCGCGACGCTCGGTGCCCGGCATGGTGAGCGCACGGCGCAGCGCGTCCGCCGTCCGCTCGACGTCGTAGGGGTTGACGATGATCGCCTCCGCGAGCTCCGACGCCGCGCCGGCGAGCTCGCTCAGCACGAGCACGCCCTCCTCGTCCGTGCGCGAGGCGATGAACTCCTTCGCGACCAGGTTCATGCCGTCGCGCAGCGGCGTGACGACGAGCACGTCGGCCGCGCGGTACAGCGCGACCACCTCCATCTCGCCGAGGCCGCGGTAGATGTAGTGGATCGGCACCCAGCGCGGCGTGCCGAAGGCGCCGTTGATCCGGCCGATCAGCGCCTCGACCTGGCCGCGAAATTCCTGGTACGCGCCGACCTGCTCGCGCGACGGTACCGCGACCTGCACCAGGCGGACGCGCTCGACGAGCGTCGGGTGGTCGCGCAGGAGCTGCTCGAAGGCGAGCAGGCGGCGCGGGATGCCCTTGGTGTAGTCGAGCCGGTCGATGCCGACGAGCAGCGAGCAGCCGTCCGAGCCGCGCAGCTTCGCCACCTCCGCCGCGACCTCGGGCCGGCTCGCGAGCGCACCGAAGCTCGCCGCGTCGACGCCCATCGGAAAGACGCCGAGACGCACCTCGCGCTGCCCGGAGCGGACGCGGTCGACGTTCGCAGCGAGCCCGAGCACGAGCAGCAGCGACGACGCGAAGGCGCGCATGTAGGACGCGGTGTGGAAGCCGACCAGGTCGGCGCCGAGCAGCCCTTCGAGGATCCGCTCGCGGTGCGGCAGCGTGCGGAAGATCTCCGAGGCGGGGAACGGGATGTGCAGGAAGAAGCCGATCCGCGCGTCGGGGATGCGCCTGCGCAGCAGCTGCGGCACCAGCATGAGCTGGTAGTCGTGCACCCAGACGACGTCGCCCGGCCTGTAGCGCTGCGCGACCTCGTCGGCGAAGCGCTCGTTGACGCGCTCGTAGGCCTCGAAGTCGCCGGGGTGCAGCGGCAGCTGATCGAGCAGGTAGTGGAACAGCGGCCACAGGACGCCGTTCGAGAAGCCGACGTAGAACCGCCGCACGTCGTCCGCGTCGAGCCACACCGGCACGAAGCGCTGATCGGCGAGATCCGAGGCGAGCTGCTCGCGCTGCCCCTCCGTGAGCTCCGGCACGTCGCCCGGCCAGCCGATCCAGAGGCCTTCCGCGCGCGCGTGCGGTCCGGCGAGCCCGGTCGCGAGCCCGCCCGCGCTGCGCTCGACGCGGGTCAGCTCGCCCTCCATCCTGAGCGTCAATGGCAGGCGATTGGAGACGATGAGCAAGCGAGACATCGCACGTTGCTCCGCCCCACAGCCGGGCGCCGGCGCGGGAGACGCGCAGGGGCGGGACAGGCGATTGTACCCGCGAACGGGGCGGACGGGAAGCCGCGGTCGACCGATCACCGCGCGAGGGGGCTCGCGCCGAGGCCCGGCCACACGCGCACGACGCCGAACGCCGCCCGGATGGCGATCCACGCCGCCGTCACCAGCCACACCTCGAGCAGCGTGCCCGCGCCGTGCGGGTCGATCGGCACCAGCGCAGCGGCGCCCGTCGCGGTCGCGAGCAGCATCGCGTTGCGCAGGTAGCGGAAGTCGCCCGTGCCCCAGTGCACGCCGTCGGTGACGAACGACAGCGCGTTGAGCGGCTGCGCCAGCGCAGCGACCGTCCACGCCGTTGCGAAGACCGGCTGCGCCGCCGGCGGCACGAGCAGCCACGCCACCTGCTCGCGCCCGAGCAGCATCGCGACCGTGAGGAGCGCGCCGGTCGCGACGCCCCAGCGGCAGCCGACGCCGGCCACGCGCCGCGCGAGCGCCTTGCGGTGCGCGCCGAGGAAGTAGCCGACCAGGGTCTGCGCGGTCGCGGCGTAGGCGTCGAGCACGAGCGCGGTGAGCACCCACACCTGGCGGATCGCCTGGTGCGCCGCGCCCGACTCGGCACCGGCCAGCGTCGCGACGCGCGTCGCGAGCAGGAGGAAGAGCAGCAGCAGGCCGGTGCGCACGACCAGGTCGCGCCCGACGAC
>JBFMAS010000274.1:0-6989 GCA_040755575.1 Thermodesulfobacteriota bacterium | reverse complement strand
GACGCAGCCGAGCGCGAGGACGCTGGCCGGTGACGCGAGCGAGGCGTCGACGGCGGACCAGGGATGAGCCGCAAGCCACGTGACGAAGCGGTCCGCCGGCTCGATGGCCAGCGCACCGAGGAAGAGTAGCGCATCCGCGGCCCCAGGCGAGAGCGCCAGCAAGGCGGCTCCCGACAGGCCGAACAGCAGCGCCAGCCACCCGACCAGCGGAACGACGACCAGGTTCGCGGCCACGCCGACGAGCGACACGGAGCCGAAGTGGAACGCCGTGATCGGTGCGGTGGCGAGCGTCGCCGCCGTCGATGCGGCGAGCGCGCCGAGGGCCAGCATCGCGCACCGCCCTGCGAGTCGCTCGCGGGCGAGGAAGCGGCACGTGCGCTCCTCGAGCCACCGCTGCAGCGTGCCGCCGGCGACCACCAGCGCCCCGACCGACGCGAACGAGAGCTGGAAGGACGGCTCGGTGCCGATGCCGGGATCGAACGCCGCGAGCACCAGCGCGGCCGCGGCGAGCGCGGTCCAGACGTCCGGGCGGCAGACGAGCACGATCGCGCCGAGCCCGATCGCCGCCATGGCGAGCGAGCGCAGCGTCGCGACGGCGCCGCCGCTCAGCACGGTGTAGCCGAGCGCGGGTGGAAGGGCCGCGAGAGCCGCCACGCGGGCGACGAGGATCCGCAGCGCGAGCCAGGGCCAGCGCGCGAGCACCCATGCGGCCATCGCGTAGATCGTCATCGCGACCAGCGCGATGTGCAGCCCGGAGACCGAGAGCACGTGCGCCGTACCGGTCCGCGCGTATGCGCCCTTGAGCTCCTTCGGGATCTCGCCCTGATCGCCGATGATCAGCGCGCGCAGGACCCCGCGTTCCGCCGCGCGGGGAACCGCGCGCGCGAGCGCAGCAGCGATCGCGGCTCGGGCGTCGTCGATCAAGGCGTCCGGCTGGATCACCCGCGCCGGGCGCGGCGTGACGTCGACGGCCCGATCGTCCTGCAGGGAGGCCGTGGCGACGATGCCGCTGCGCCACGCCCAGCGGACGTAGCCATCCTCGCCATGATTGCAGAAGCCGCGCGGCGCACGCGGTGTCGCGCGAAATCGAACGCGTTCCCCGACGCGCCACGACCGCGCCGTCCGCCACACCGTGAGCCGCAGCCGTTCACCGTCCGCGAGCGGCGGCGACGGCGCCTCCAGCGCGACGTCGAGCGTCGCACGGCTCGCGCCGAGCCCCGTTCCGAGCCGCACCGCGGCGACCCTGCCGCGCAACGGCTGCACGCCACCCTCGACGCGCGCGAGGCGGTGCTCGCGCCGGGCCGTCTGCCACGCGACCTGCAGGTGGCCGACGAGCGCCGGCACGAGGAGCAACGCGGCCGCGCCGCCGAGACGCCGGTGGCGGAGGAGAAGCGCCGGCGTCGCGAGCAGCCCGGCGACGAGCAAGGCCGCCGCCAGCGCGCTCTCGCCGACGGCCTGCCCGCCCAGCAGGCCGACCGCGGCGAGCGGCAGCACCGCGCTGCGGGCGAGCGGGCGGCGCGCCGACAGCGGACGGCGGCCGCGTCTCACCCGCTCGCTCCCATGCTCGGCGCTTCGCCGTCTCGCGCCGCGACCGACAGGGCAGCGGCATTGCGGGCGACGGCAAACGCCTCAGACCGCAGCGGGGGCGTCGGCCGTGAGCGCTTCCTTGATGCGCTCCGCGAGCGCCCTACCGAAGCCCGGCACCCGGGCGATGTCGTCGACCGCGGCGGCGCGCACGCGAGCGAGGCTGCCGAAGTGACGCAGCAGCGCGCGCCGGCGCTCCTCGCCGATCCCGGCGATCGCCTCGAGCGGCGAGCTCAGCCGGGCCCGATCGCGGAGCTTCTGGTGGTAGGTCACCGCGAAGCGGTGCGCCTCGTCGCGGACCTTCTGCAGCAGGAACAGCGCGCTCGAGTTGCGCGGCAGGAGGACGGGATTCTTCCGTCCGGGCACGAACACCCGCTCCTCGACGCGCTCGATCTCCGGTGAGCGCGCGCTGCGCTCCACGCGCATCTTCGCCAGGCCGACGACGTCGAGCGCCTCGATGCCGAGGTCCTGAAGCACGGCGGTCGCGACGCCGAGCTGACCGCGACCGCCGTCGATCACCAGCAGGTCCGGCAGGTCGTTCTTCTCGAGGCCCTTCGTGAGACGCCGCTGCAGCACCTCGCGCATGCTCGCGAAATCGTCCGTGCCGATGACGGTGCGGACGCGGAAGCGGCGATAGCGCTGCGGATCGGGCTGGCCCTCGTCGAACGAGACCACCGAGCCGACGGTCTCACCGCCCTGGAAGGTCGAGATGTCGACGCACTCGATCCGCTTCGGCGGGTTGCGGAGCTGCAGGCGCTCCTGCAGCTCGCGGGCCGTCTTCTCGGAGCGCTCCTCCTCGTCGCGCCGCTCGGCGAAGGCCTGGCGCGCGTTCGCGGCGGCCAGCTCGACGAGGCGGACCTTCTCGCCGCGCCGAGGCCGAAGGATCGTCACCATGCGGCCCTTGCGCTCGCGGAGCAGCTCCGCGCGCGGCTCGGCGTCGTCGAGGTCGACGGGCACCAGGATCTCGTCGGGGATGAAGCGCTCGCCCTGGTAGAACTGGGTGAGCAGCGATCCGACCACCTCCTCGTCGGGCAGCTCCCAGTCGGCGAAGCCGAACGACTGGTTCGCCGTCAGCTTCCCGCCGCGCACCATCAGCACCTGCGCCTCGATCGAGCCGCCCTCGCGATAGATGCCGAAGACGTCCTGGTCGCCCCCGCCGTGGATCAGCGCACGCTGCCGCTGGCCTGTCTTGTCGATCGCGCGGAGCTGGTCGCGGAAGCGCGCCGCGTCCTCGAAGCGGAGCTCCTGCGCCGCCGCCCGCATGCGGGTCTCGAGCATCCTCCGAAGCTGGACGTCCTTGCCCTCGAGCAGCAGCGTGACCGCACGCAGATGCTCCTCGTACTCGCCGCGGTCGACGGGCAGGACGCACGGACCGAGGCAGCGCTTGATCTGATACTCGAGGCACGGGCGCGTCCGGTTCCTGAACACCGGGTCGCTGCAGGTCCGCAGCGGGAACACCTTGCGGATGACGTCGAGCGTCTCGCGCACCGCCGACGCGCTGTGGAACGGGCCGAAGTAGCGGCTGCCGTCTCGCACGATCCGGCGCGTGACCAGCACGCGCGGCCACGCGTCGTTCGTGATCTTGACGCTGACGTAGGATTTGTCGTCCTTGAGCCGGATGTTGTAGCGCGGCTTGTACTGCTTGATGAGGTTGTTCTCGAGGATCAGAGCTTCCTTCTCGTTCCTCGTGACGAGCACCTCGACGTCGCCGATCCGGCGAACGAGGAACTGCACGTGGTAGCGCTCGTCGCCGCCGCGGAAGTAGCTCTGGACGCGCGCGCGCAGGGCCTTCGCCTTGCCGACGTAGATCACCTTTCCCGCGCGGTCCTTGAGCAGGTACACGCCCGGATCGGTGGGCAGCGCCGCCAGCTTGACGTTGAGCCGTTCGTCCGCGTCGTGCGAAGCTTCGTGCTCCTCGTCGTCGCGGCGCGGCTCGTCCGCTCGGTTCACTAGCGGCCCCTGGGAGCTCCCCGGCCCGTCGCCGCGCGACGCGTGCGCATCGTCGCGGTGGCCGTCCCGCGTCCCCGGCGTGGCGGCTTGCCCGCGCCGGCGCTCGTCTTGGCGCCTGCGCCGAACGGCGCCTCGCCCTCCAGTGCGCGCAGCTTGTCGCGCAGCTCGGCAGCGCGCTCGAAGTCGAGGGTCTCCGCCGCCTCGCGCATCGCCTGGCGGAGCTCGCCGATGACGCGGGGCAGGTCGCGCGCGTCGACGCCGTCGAGCTCGTCGGGGGACACCACCGGGACCGTGGCGTAGTCGGCCTCGTAGACCTCGACCAGCGGCGAGCCGAGCTCCTTGCGGATGGACTCCGGCGTGATGCCGTTCTCCTCGTTGTACTGGCGCTGGATCTCGCGCCGCCGGTTGGTCTCGTCGATCGCCCGCCGCATCGAGTCGGTTACGGCGTCGGCGTACATGAGCACCATGCCGTTCACGTTGCGTGCCGCGCGCCCGATCGTCTGGATGAGCGAGCGGGTCGAGCGCAGATAGCCTTCCTTGTCCGCGTCGAGGATGGCGACCAACGAGACCTCCGGCAGGTCGAGCCCCTCGCGCAGCAGGTTGATGCCGACCAGCACGTCGAAGTCGCCACGCCGCAGCCCGCGAATGATCTCGACGCGCTCGATGGTGTCCACGTCGGCATGGATGTAGCGAACCTTCACGCCTACGTCCTGCAGATAATCGGTCAGGTCCTCCGCCATCTTCTTGGTGAGCGTGGTGACGAGCACCCGCTCGCGGCGTTCGACCCGCCGACGCACCTCCTCGAGCAGATCGTCCACCTGCTCGCGGGCGCTGCGGACCTCGATCGCCGGATCCATGAGCCCGGTCGGACGGATCACCTGCTCGACGACCACGCCGCCGCTCTTCTCGAGCTCGTAGTCCGCGGGCGTCGCCGAGACGTAGATCGCCTGGCGCACGAGCGCCTCGAACTCCTGGAAGTTGAGCGGCCGGTTGTCGAGCGCCGACGGGAGGCGGAAGCCGTACTCGACGAGCGTCGACTTCCGCGAGCGGTCGCCGCGGTACATGCCGCCGATCTGCGGGATCGTCACGTGGCTCTCGTCGACCAGCAGCAGGTAGCTCTCGGGGAAGTAGCCGAGCAGCGTGGCGGGCGGCGTCCCCGGGGCGCGGCCGTCGAGGTGGCGCGAGTAGTTCTCGATGCCGTGACAGAAGCCCATCTCGGCGAGCATCTCGAGGTCGAACTGCGTGCGCTGCTCGAGTCGCTGCGCCTCGAGCAGCTTGCCGTCCGAGCGCAGGACGGCGAGCTGCTCCGCGAGCTCCGCACGGATGCCCTCGATCGCCAGATCCAGCCGGTCGGACGTCGTCACGTAGTGGCTCGCCGGAAAGATCTCGGCCCGCGCGAGCCCGCGCAGCGTCTTGCCGCGCAGCGGGTCGAACTCGGTGATCGACTCGACCTCGTCGCCGAACAGCTCGATGCGCAGCGCCGACGCGTCCTCGTACGCCGGGAAGACCTCGATGCAGTCGCCGCGCACGCGGAACGTGCCGCGGTGGAAGTCGACGTCGTTGCGCTGGTACTGGATCTCGACCAGCTTGCGCAGCATCTTGTCGCGGTCGACGCGCCCTCCCCGCTCGAGGAAGACCATCATCTCGAAGTACTTGTCGGGCGAGCCGAGGCCGTAGATGCACGAGACGCTGGCGACGATGAGCACGTCGTTGCGCTCGAGCAGCGCCTTCGTCGCCGAGTGGCGCATCTTGTCGATCTCGTCGTTGATCGACGAGTCCTTCTCGATGTACGTGTCGGTCGACGGGACGTAGGCTTCCGGCTGGTAGTAATCGTAGTAGCTGACGAAGTAGCGAACCGCGTTGTCCGGGAAGAACTCCTTGAACTCGTTGTAGAGCTGCGCGGCGAGCGTCTTGTTCGGCGCGATGACCAGCGTCGGGCGGTTCACTCGCGCGATGACGTTGGCCATCGTCAGCGTCTTGCCCGAGCCGGTCACGCCGAGGAGGGTCTGGTGCTTCGTCCCGCCGAGGACGCCGTCGGTCAGCTCCTCGATCGCGCGCGGCTGGTCGCCCTTCGGCTCGAACGGTGCGCGCAGCTCGAACGAGCCCTCGCGACGGATCTCCGCGGATCCCGCGCTCACTGCCGAGCTGCCCTTCGCCTCGCCGGCCTCACTCGGCCGGGAACACCCAGACGCCGCCGTCGTCGACGAGGTACGAGAGCGCCTCGTCGCCCGCGAGACCGTCGGCGACGGCAAGGTGATCGAAGAACAGCGACTGGCTGGCGTAGCCCCGGTCGTGCACCTGGCAGTAGAAGCTGCTGCCGAGCGGCAGGCCGACGGGCTCCTGCTGGCCGACGATGCCGACGTGCACTCCCGGCTGGGGCACGATCACGACGCCGCTGCGCGGGAACGGGATGCTCGGGCCGACCGGATTCAACGGCGTCGGCCCGGCCGGGTTGAGCGGCGTGGGCCCGGCCGGGTTGAGCGGCGTCGGTCCCGCGGGGTTGCGCAGCATCGGCATGGGCGCGACCCCGACCACGTGCCCGCCGATGCGCGGCTGGCCCTTCGCTGCGCCTGCTGCACCCGTCGCGCCCGCTGGCCCGGCGAAGAGCGTGACCGCGAGCCCCGTGCACGCTGCCTGGGCCGCAATCCTCGCCAACCTGGTCGTCATCGCTTCTTGTCGCCCTTCCAGCGCTTGTACTTCTGCTCGAAGCTGCGCCGTTGATCCGGGCTCATCTGGCGGTACTTCTGGTAGTTGCGCTGCACACGGTCGCGCTCGCGCGGGTCGAGCCGCTTGTAGCTCTCGTAGCTCTGATCCATGCGCCGGCGGCTGGACTCAGGCAAGCTCTGGTAGCGCTGAAAGTTGCGCAGCGCCTTCTGGCGCTCCTCCGCGTTCATCTCCTCCCAGTTCCGCGCCATCCGATCGGGACGCCCGCGCGGACGCGCCTCGGCCACGCTGCCCTCGAGCGCAGCGACCGTCAGCACCGCGAGCAGCGCGGACGCAATCCGGATCGGTCGAGCCATCGAGCGGAGGGTAACGCTTCGCCGCGACCCGCGCAGGGTCAGCCCGCCCCGCCGCTCTCGCCGGGCGACTCCGCGAGGACGGCCTCGAGGTTCTGCAGCTCGTCGAGCTTGCGCACGATCGGGAAGTCGAGGAACAGGTCCGGCCGCTCGAGCAGCTCGCGCGGCGGATCGGCCTCGCCGAGCGCCACGGCCGCGATCGCCTCGTCGTCCGCGGCCGGCTCGGCCTCGCGAGCAGGCGCCGGCTCGACCTTCGCGCTCTGCGTGCGCTGCTCCGGGGCGCGCTTCGCCGCGACCCGCGCGCGGGCGGGCGCGTTCGCGTCCGGCGCGGGCGGAGCGGCGTCGTCGCGGGCGACCACCATCGGCGGGCTCGCCGGTGCGGTGCCGGCCGGCTCCCGGTCCGACTGCCGGCCGACGACGACCAGCGCGAGCACCGCT
>JBFMAS010000273.1:0-18156 GCA_040755575.1 Thermodesulfobacteriota bacterium | reverse complement strand
CCGAGCCGAACGAGCTCGTGCGCCCGATCCACGACCGCATGCCGGTGATCCTGCCGTCCGACGCGTACGCGCTGTGGCTCGACCGCGACGTGCAGGACATCGAGCGCGTGCGGGAGCTGCTCGCGCCGGCGCGCGCGGGCGAGCTGGTCGCGACGCCGGTGTCGAGCTGGGTCAACGACCCGCAGCACGACGACCCGCAGTGCGTCGCGCCGGCGCCGCCGGTGCCGCGGCAGCTCGGCCTGCGCATCGGCTCGTGAGCCGCGCGTCGGCTCCGCGCGAGCGGACAATCGATGCATGACTGATACGTCGATCGACGTAGTGACCGCGCGCAAGCGCCTGCTGTAGCACCGACGGCGAGCGTCGCCGGAGCGGCCGGCTGCGCCGCTCGTCCGACACCCGGCCGCAGCCCCGGAGTTCATCGTGCTCGGCTCGCGCAAGACCGCTCCTCCTCTCGTCAGCGTCGCCGACCTGCAGCGCGCGCCGCTCACCAGGATCGTCGCACGCGTGCTGGTGTTCACGCTGCTCGCGTGGAGCGTGCCGGTCGACGCCTGGCGGCCGCGCGCCGCCGCGGCGGGCCAGGGGACGTCGACCACGCAAGCCGCGCCGGAGACGCTGTGGGTCAACGCGGACGCGACCGCGGCGTGCGACGGCGAGACCCCGTGCTTCACCTCGATCCAGCGCGCGATCGACGCGGTCGGCCCGGGCGGGCGCGTCGTCGTGCAGGCGGGCGAGTACTTCGAGCAGCTGCGCATCGCGCGGAAGAACCGCGGCGCCCTCGTCACCGCGGCCGACCGCATCGTGATCGAGGCCGATCCCGAGGCGCCCACCGGCAGCGTGGTGCTGCGCGGGCATCCCGCGGCATGCGAGGGCGGCTGGGCCGTCGAGCTCGACCGCTCGCGGTACGTGACGCTGCGCGGGCTCACCATCGTCGGTGCGGGCGTGCGCGGCATCGGGCTGCGGGGCGGCAGCCGGCAGAGCGTCGGCATCCACCTGGAGGCGCTGCGGCTCGCGCGCGGCGGGCCGCGCGAGTGCAACGGCGGCATCGACGTCGGGCGCGGCAACCCCGAGACCGTGATCGCCAACAGCCTGATCTACGGCAACGGGCGCAACGGCATCCGCTTCCGCGACGGGCGCGGCGGCTCGTACTACGTCGTCGGCAACACCATCGCGCGCAACGCGTGGAGCGGCATCCAGGTGACGCAGGCGGCGGCGGTCGAGATCGCCAACAACCTGATCTTCGCCAACGGGCTCGCGGCGGGCGCGCCCGCGGCACGCGTCGGGGTGCGCCGGCTGCGCAGCAGCCTGCCGGCGCCGCAGCAGGTCCGGCTCCTGGGCAACGTGATCTGCGGCAACCGCGGCGGCGAGCTGTCCGGGCCGATGCTGGACGGCGCGGACGCGGACAACCTGACGCCGAGCGGCGGCGAGGGGCAGGGCGTCGTCGCGAGCGCGACCTGCGCGCAGGTCGAGGTGATGCTGGCGGACCTCGCGGGTGCGGACGGCGAGCTCGACACGGCGGACGACGTCTTCACGCTCGCGCCGGGATCGCCCGCGGTCGACGCGGGCGTCGACCCGCGCGCGCTCGCGTACCCGGCGCCGAGCGCGCTGCTGGAGTCCCACTTCTTCGCACCGGGCGCGCGCCCCGCCGACGGTGACGCGGACGGCGTCGCGGCGTTCGATGCCGGCGCGATCGAGATGCCGGGCGACGCGGAGCCGACGCCGAGTGCGTCGCCCACGCCCACGCCGACGGCGTCGCCGAGCCCGAGCCCGTCGGCGAGCCCGTCGCCGACGCCGACGCCAGTGCCGAACCGCCCGCCGACCATCGTCAGCACGCCGGTCACGCGCATCGTCGTGGCGGTCCCCGAGATCGACCCGCCCGAGCCGAGCTTCGACTTCCTCGAGCTCACCCCGACGGACCTCGGCTCGGACCGCAGCGACGTCTTCTCGACGCTGCCGACGAGCGACCCCGCGCTGTTCGGCTTCACCGGCAGCGACGTACGCAGGGTCAACTTCGACACGACGCCGACCGGCACGCCGCTCGCGAGCGGCACGCAGCTCACCAGCGAGTACGCGAGCGCCGGCGTGCTGATGAGCAGCATCCCGATCTCGTCCGGCGTCTATGGCGGCGCCGCGTCGCCGCCCAACGCGACCTTCATCGGCCCGATCGGCGGGCAGCAGTCGTTCACCTTCACCGTGCCGGTGGTCGCGGTCGGCATCATCAACACCTCGCCCGACCAGGACCGGATCGCGTTCTACTCGCCGAGCGGCGAGCTGATGTTCTCGATCCGCGACCAGGACGCGCTGCCCGGGCCGAACTTCAACGTCGACCGCTTCGTCGGCGCGCGCGTCACGGACTCGAACCTGATCGGCTCGATCGTGTTCCAGAACGAGGCCGGCAACGACGAGTTCGACGAGCTGATCTTCGAGGTGTCGACGGCGCAGCTGCCGCGCGCGGACTACGTCTACGACTGCGACGCGACCGACCCGGACCTCGACACGCTGACGTACGCGCTGCTCGAGGGCCCGCCCGGCATGCAGGTCGACCCCGCGAGCGGCGTCGTCACCTGGACGCCGACCTCGCTCGACGTCGGCACGCACACCGTCGAGATCCGCGTCGAGGACGGGCGCGGCGGCGTCGACCAGCAGCAGTACCAGCTCGAGGTGGTGGAGCAGCCGGTCGTACCCAACGTCATCGGCGGGACGGGCGACCAGGCTGCGGAGACGCTCGAGGCCGCGGGCTTCGTCCTCGGCGCGGTGACGGGCCGCTTCGATCCGCAGCCCGCGGGCACCGTGCTCGGCCAGACGCCGCTCGGCGGATCGCGCGCGCCGGCAGGCTCGGCGGTGGACATCGTCCTCTCCCTCGGCCCCGCGCCGACGCCGACGCCGGTCGTCACCCCGCCGACGCCGACTCCCGTCCCGACCTCGGGCGCCGGCGCGCCGCTCGCGCGCGACGACGCGTACGGCGTGCGCACCGGCGAGACGCTCGTCGTCCCGGCGCCGGGCGTGCTCGACAACGACGAGGACCCGGACGGCGACGCGCTCACCGCCCAGCTCGTCGATCCGCCGGCGATCGGGTCGCTCGACGCCTTCAACGCCGACGGCAGCTTCACCTACCGGGCGCCGGCGAGCTTCGTGCAGCCCGGGCTCGAGCCGGGCGTGCTGATGCGCACCGTGCACGGCATCAGCGGCTTCGGCCAGGTCGCCGACTTCGACCACGACGGCCGCCCCGACATCGCGTACGACGAGTTCGGCGCGCTGCGCGCGCTGAGCGGGCAGGACCTGTCGCGGCTGTGGGAGTACGACCCGTCCGACACGACGAACGTCGACGTCGCCGGCTGCAGCACCGCCACCAACACGACGCTCGCGGTCGGCGACGTCGACGACAGCGGCGACGTGTCGATCGTGAAGCCGATCAACTGCGACGACACCCGGACGGTGGGCTTCAGCGACCGGTTCGTCGCGATCAACGGCTCGCAGATCACCGCGGGCAAGATCCGCGCGAGCTGGGTCACCGAGCGCCTCACCAAGCCGCATCCCGACGCCTACGTCGACGGCAGCGCGAGCGCTCCGGCCGATCCGCCGATCCGGCCGCAGTTCGCGGCGACCTCCTTTACGAATCCTTCGCTTGCGCGACTCGAGGCGGACGGCGGCGTCAAGCTGCTGGCGCGCCGGATGGTGTCCCAGAACGAAGGCGGCTACCTGACCAGAAACGAGGCGAGCGAGCTCGTGTCCCGCCAGGCCGGCTGCCGAGCCATGACCGGCGTACCGGCGGACGAAGGCGTCGCCTGCCGCGTCACGTGGATCATCGACGCCGCCAGCGGGGCCGTCGAGCAGGTGCTGCGCGCTCCGAACACGAGCAACGAGGCGGACGTCTTCAGCTGGCGTCCCTGGCGGCAGAACGCGCCGACCGTCGCCGACCTCGACGGCGACGGCGAGGTCGAGATCGTCTCCGGCAGCGACGTCTTCAAGCGGGTCGGCGGCGTCTGGCAGCTCGACTGGCAGAGCACGTTCGAGCCCGCGAGCGTGGCGGTCGCCGACCTCGACGGCGACGGCACCTCGGAGGTCGTCCAGTACCAGTTCGGGATCGGCGGCACGCGCTCGGAGACCGACAGCGGCATCCTCGTCTACGCGCACGACGGCACGCTGATCCGTCGCATCCCCGTCAATCGCAACCACGTGACCTCGGGGCTCGTCTCGATCGGGGACGCCGACGGCGACGGCGCGCCCGACATCCTGCACGTCTCCGACGGCCTGGTGTACGTCTTCCGCGCCGACGGGCGCCTGCTCTGGGTCTTCCTCATCCCCGACCGCCCCGAGCCGCTGAACGGCCTCGTGCCGGGCGCGGTCGCCCTGTTCGGCCGCTCCGGCGAGACCGCGGCGCAGGTCTACGACCTCGACCTCGACGGCCGCCCCGAGGTGATCCTGAACGCGGCGGCGAGGCTGTTCATCTTCGACGGAGCGAGCGGTGCGGAGAAGTGGAGCATCGACACGGAGGGGATCCCCTTCGGTCCGAAGACGCTCGCCCTCGCCGACGTCGACGACGACGGCCACGTCGACATCGTGGCGAGCACCGCCAACCGCTGGAACTGCAGCGTCGGCGGCGGTCCGGTGCCGTGCCTCGGCAACACGCTGGTCGTGCGCGGCCAGCGCCTCGACTGGGCGCCCGGTCCGAAGGTCTTCGACCAGCTCCAGTTCCGCGCGGACGCCGTCGACGACGACGCGAAGATCCTGTTCGCGCCCGGCGCGCGACGCGACTTCCGGCGCGCGGCGCAGCAGGGAACGGTGACGGATCCGCGCCTGCGTGAGGGCGCGACGTTCACCTATCGCGCGAGCGACGGCGCTTCGTCCTCGAGCACCGCGACCGCGTTCATCGACGTCAGGCCCGACAACAGCGCGCCGGTGATCACCTCGGTGCCGCCGACCGGGCTACGCTCGCAGTCGCCGTATACGCGCCCGGTCTACCAGATCACCGCGGCCGACCCCGATCCGGGCGACACGATCCGCTACGAGCTGGTCTCGTCGACGCACCCGTTCGGCCACGGCCCGCCCTGGGGGACGGGCTTCGGCGTGGGCCTCGACGCCGCGACCGGCGCCGTCGACTTCTACGTCGGCCCGTGCGGCTCGTTCGGCGGGCCCTGCGACCTCGGCGACGTCGTCGTCACGGTCGCGGCCATCGACTTGCTCGGGGCACGCACCGAGCAGGCGTTCGTCGTCACCATCGGCCCGAACGTCGCCACGGTGCCGAACGTCGTCGGCCAGCTCCTCGAAGCAGCCATCGACGCGATCACCGCGGTGAGCCTGCGAGCGCGCGTCGTGCTCGAGACGTTCGCTCCCGAGCCGGCGGGCACGGTGCTCGCGCAGAGCCCGGCCGGCGGCACGAGCGACGTGCCGCTCGGCACCTCGGTCGAGCTGACGCTGTCGAAGGGGCCGGAGCCGACGCCCGTGCCCACCGCGACGCCCGATCCGGACGCGACGCCGACGCCCGTACCGACGGCGGGGCCGCCGCTCGCCTCGATCGTCGTCGAGCCGGTGGATCCGATCCTCCTCGCGGGCGAGACGGAGCAGCTCGTCGCGACCGGAGTGTTCGAGGACGGAACGAGCGCCGACCTGACCATGCAGGTCGCGTGGGCGAGCGGCTCGCCCGCGGTCGCGTCGGTCGGCGCGACCGGGCTCGCCACCGGGCTCGCCGCGGGCACGAGCACGATCACCGCGACGCTCGGGGCGCTCTCCGGCGCGACGACGCTCACCGTCGAGGCGCGCGTCACCGACGTCGTCCCGCCGGTCGCACAGATCGCCTCGCCCGTCGCCAACGCGGAGGTGACGCAGCCGATCGACGTCGTCGGCACGGCGAGCGACGCGAGCTTCCTCAGGTACGAGCTCGCGATCGGGCCCGCGGGCGAATCGACCTTCACCACCATCCAGACCGGCACGTCGCAGGTGACCGACGGCGCGCTCGGCCGGCTCGATCCGACGCTGCTGATCAACGACCAGTACACGCTCCGGCTCACGGTGTTCGACCGCGGCGGCAACGAGACCACCGCCGAGGTCGTCGTCCAGGTGCTGGGCGACATGAAGCTCGGCCACTTCGGCTTGCTGTTCGTCGACCTCTCCGTCCCGCTGTCGGGCGTGCCCATCACGGTCGGCCGCGTGTACGACAGCCGCGACGCGCGCAGGGGCGACTTCGGCGTCGGCTGGCGTCTCGACGTGCAGACGCTGCGCTTGCGCACCAATCGCGTGCTCGGCACGGGCTGGGTGCGAAGCCAGTCGGGCCCCGTCATCTCGCTGTCGCCGACCGACGAGCACAAGGTGAGCCTCACCCTCCCGGACGGCACGGTCGAGGAGTTCGACATGCAGGTCGCGCCGACCTCCGGGTTCGGTGCGCTCGACTTCACCAGCGTGACCGGCTTCACGCCGCGTCCCGGGACGCTCGGGACGCTCGAAGCGCTGGTCGGCGGCGATCTGCTGATCCTGGCCGCAGGCGCGCAGGACGAGCTGGTCGACGAGAACACGCTCGACACCTACGACCCGCAGCTCTTCCGCTACACCTCGGTCGACGGCACGCAGATCGAGATCCATCGCCGTGACGGCGTGCGGAAGGTCACGGAGCGCAACGGCAACGTCCTGACGTTCGGCCCGAACGGGATCGTCCACTCCGCGGGCAAGAGCGTCACCTTCACGCGCGACGCCCTGGGCCGGATCACGCAGATCACCGACCCCGCCGGCGCCAGCCAGAGCTATGCGTACGACGCGAACGGCGACCTCGCCCGGCATACCAACCTTGCCGGCAACGAGACGCGCTACGGGTACGACCGCGCGCACCGCCTGCTGAGCATCACCGATCCGACAGGAGCGCGCGTCGCACGCAACGAGTACGACGACACCGGGCGGCTGGTCGCGACCACCGACCCGCAGGGCAACCGCATCGAGCTCGGCCACGACGTCGACGCCTCGCGAGAGGTCGTACGGGACCGTCTCGGGCAGGTGACGGTGCTCGAGTACGACGCGGCCGGGAAGGTGGTCGCGAAGACCGACGCGCTCGGCGGCCGGACGACCTACACCTACGACGCCCGAGGCAACGAGCTCACCGAAACGGACGCCCTGGGGCGAACCGCGAGCAAGACCTACGACGCGCGCGGCAACGTGCTCACGAGCACCGACGTCGACGGGCACACGACGACCTACACGTACGACACGAGCGGGCGCGTGCTGACGACGACCGACCCGGAGGGACGGACGACGACCAACGTCTACGACGGCGCCGGCAACTTGACGCAGACGACCGACGCCGGCGGCGGCGTCCACCGCTACTCGTACGACGGCTCGGGCAACCGCGTGTCGGCGAAGGACCCGCTCGGCAACGAGACGACGTTCGCCTACGACGCGTTCGGCAACGAGACCTCCCGGACCGATGCACTCGGCGGCGTGACGACCTTCGGCTACGACGCGAACGGGCGCCTGGTCAGCGAGACGCGGCCGGGTGGGTCGACCACCGCCCAGGAGTACGACGCGGCCGGCCGCCGCACGCGCACGACCAACGCGCTCGGCGACGACAGCTCCTTCACGTACAGCCCGATCGGCGACGGACAGAAGGTCGCGACGCTGACGCGCGAGAACGGTGCCGTCATGCGTCTCGACTACGACGAGCGCGGCAATCTCGTCACCACGACGTACGGCGACGGCTCGACGACCGTGACGACGTACGACGCGGAGAACCGCACGACGAGCCGGACGGATCGCGACGGGCGCACCACCTCGTTCGAGCACGACGCGCTCGGGCGGCAGACCGAGATCACCCCTCCCGACGGTACGACCGTCCGGAAGACCTACGACGCGATCGGCCGCGTGCTGACGCGGACCGACGAGCGAGGCAACGTCACCACGTACGCCTACGCGGCGAATCGACGTACGGTCACGGATCCCCTCGGCAACGTGACGGTCGACGAGTTCGACGGCGAGCAGCGCCGGGTGAAGTCGACCGATGCGCTCGGGCGCGTCACGACGTTCGCCTACGACGCCCACGGCAACCTGACGCTCACGACCTACGCCGACGGCTCCACGCGCGCGGCGACCTACGACCTCGCCGGGCGCAAGACGTCCGAAACGGACCAGGCTGGCCGCACGACCGAGTTCGAGTACGACGCGCTCGGGCGGCTCACGCAGGTGACGGACGCGGCGGGTGCGTCGACGACCTACGGCTACGACGCGGCCGGCAACCTGGTCGAGCAGACGGACGCGAACGGGCACACGACGCGCATGGAGTACGACGCAGCCGGGCGTCTCACCAAGCGCATCCGACCGCTCGGGCAGCTCGAGACCTTCGCGTACGACGCGGCGGGCAACCAGACCTCGCACACGGACTTCAACGGGCGCACGACGAGCTTCGCGTACGATGCCGGCGATCGCCTGCGGACGAAGACGTTGCCCGACGGAGCCGTGCTCGCCTTCGCCTACACGCCGTCCGGGCTGCGCACGCAGGCCGGGGACGAGACCTATGCGTACGATGCGCGCGGCCGGCTGATCGAGGAGACCAAGGCCGGCGGCGCGAAGCTGACCTATGCCTACGACGAGGCCGGCAACCGGACGTCGATGACGACGCCGCTCGGCACGACGGCGTACACGTACGACGCCCTGAACCGCCTGAGCACCGTGCTCGACGCGAACGGAACGACCACCTACGCATACGATCCCGTCGGCAAGCTCGTCTCCGCGACCCATCCGAACGGGATCACGACGACGTACGACTACGACGTGCTCGATCGACTGGTGCAGGTGACGAACGGCGGACCGGCAGGCCTGGTCTCGTCCTACACCTACACGCTCGGCCCGGCCGGCGATCGGCTGCAGGTCGTGGAGGCGGGCCCGGCGACCTCCGGGCGGACCGTCTCGTACGCGTACGATACGGTCGGCAGGCTCGCCGCGGAGGTCATCGACGGGCCCGGACCCGGCGACGATCGAGCCATCGGCTACGTCTACGACGCCGTCGGCAACCGCACGCAGATGACGAGGGACGGCGTCGTCACGGCCTACGCGTACGACGCCAACGACCGGCTGCTGTCCGAGGCCACCGGCGCCGTCACGGTCACGTACGAGTACGACGACAACGGCAACCTGATCCGGCGGTCCGACGGCAGCGCCGTCGCGAGCTACGACTTCGACGACGAGAACCGCCTGATCGGCGCCGATCTGCCCGCCGGCACGGTGAGCTACGCCTACGACGCAGACGGCATCCGCATCGGCAAGACCGCAGGCGGGGTGTCGACGGAGTTCCTGGTCGACAAGAACCGTCCGTACGCGCAGGTCGTGGTCGAGACGACCGGCACGACGACGGCCACGTACACGCACGGCCACCAGCCGATCAGCCAGACGCGGACGGGGGCGGGCACGCACTTCTACGTGAGCGACGGCCAGCTCTCGATCCGGCAGCTCACCACGCCGGCGGGGCTCGCGAGCGGCGACTCCTACACCTACGACGCGTTCGGCGTGACGCTCGACGAGACGGGAACGACCGAGAACGTGTACCGCTACGCGGGCGAGCAGCTCGATCCGAGCGTCGACCTCTACTACCTGCGCGCGCGATACTACGACCAGGCCGCCGGCCGGTTCGTCGGCGCGGATCCGCTCCAGGGCAGGCCGCCCGAGCCGGCCACGCTGCATCGCTATCTCTACGCGAACGCGAACCCGGTGACGTACGCCGATCCCTCCGGCCAGTTCAGCGTCCTCAACGTGGTCGGCGGCCTCCTCGCCTTCGGGCTGATCCTGGCGACGACGTACGTCCTCACCGAGGCGGCGAGCTTCGTCGGCGGCCTGTTCGCCCATCCGATGCGGGTTCCGATCGACGCGGTGCTCCTGAAGCCCTCCTCCTCGAACGGTCTCAAGACGCCCTGGACCCTCGAGGAGATCCAGGCCATGTCGCTGTCGGCCTACGAGATCTGGCGCAGGTACGGGGTGTACCTGACGTTCGACTTCCGGACCGAGGTCAACGACGACTACCTCTTCCTGGCCGGGGACGGCGACGGGCGCGGCGAGCTCAACGACGCCGTCGAGGCGTACTACCGCGGCAGCCCGGTCGTGCTGTTCCCGGTCGCGATCGAGGACGTCGGCGCAGGCGGAGCTTCGACGCTGGGGCTGACGGCGTACGGCCGGAGGGGGTCGGCGATCGGCAGTCGGTCCGACAGCGACATCATCATCGCGCACGAGCTAGGGCACGTGTTCGGCTTGATCCACAACGCGTTCTCTTCGAACCTCATGTACGCGACGCCGGAAACCCGTCCGATGGACCTGACCCCGCTGCAGGTCAACACGGCGAGGTCGGTGATCTCGCGAAGCGGGTGGGCGAGGTGAGGGCGGGCGAGGTGAGGGCGGTCAGGCCGCGACCGGCGAGTACCTGATCAGCACCCGCTCGCCCGACGCGAGCCCGTCGCGGAACGAGTTCTCCCAGCGCGCCCAGCGCTCGGGATACTTGACGCCGAGCTGGTCGCAGAACTTCGTGTAGAGCGCCGGGTCCTTGACGAACGCCCCGGTGGCACGGAACGACGGGCCCTGCGGGGAGCCGATCGCGATCTTCGCCTGCGGCCGGCCCCAGCGGATGCGCTTCGCGCGCCACGAGTCGGGCGACGAGCCGACCCACACCGCGCCGTCCATGACGGCGAACCAGATCTCGGCGGGTGAGCCCAGCGTGCCGTCCTTGCGCGTGCTCGAGATGTAGACGTACTTCGCGGCCTCGAGCTGCTTCTGCTGCTCGGGCGTGAGCTTGCCTGCCGCCTTCGCCGGCGCGGCGGGCGGCGAGTCCGCGAGGGCTCGCGCCGCGCGACCGGCGAGCGCGGCGACGGCGACGGCGCCGCACGCGCGCAGCGCGTCGCGGCGGGACCACGGTTCGTTCTTCGCAGGAGTCATCGCGCCGACACTAGCGGGAAAGCGGGCCCGGGAAAACGGTCGCGCCCGGGAGGCGCGGCTCGGTGAAGTGCAAAAGTTGCGCGAAATTCTGCCTTGCGCACGCCGCGACCCGCGTGCTCTACGAGGTCGCGGCTCGCAGCGTCCTGCCCCCCGAAGATCCCGCCTTCCGTTCCCCGAACGTCACCGTCGTGCGCGCCGACGAGAAACGAGAGAACGGGCGTGCTGCGACCTGGACGATTCCTGCCCGTCGGGCTGCTGCTCCTGCTGGCGACGACCGCGTCGGCGCAGCGGCGACCCGACATCGTGCTGTTCCTGCTCGACGACGCCGACGCGCGGCTGTTCGACGACAATCCGGGCTTTCGTCGCTTCGGCGAGCGCGGCATGCGCTTCACGGCGCACGTCCCGTCGCCGCAATGCGCGCCGAGCCGGGCGTCGATCCTCACCGGCCTGCACGCGCACAACCACGGCGTCGTCGGGAACGTCGGCGGCGACCTCGCGTGGCAGGCGAACGCCCGCGGCAACATGCTCGCCGACTGGCTGCAGCAGGCAGGCTACCGGACGGTCAAGGCCGGCAAGTGGATCAACGGCGTCGGCTCCTACACCGAGGGCTGGGACGTGTGGATCGAGGTCGCGCGCGAGGAGCCGAGCGGGCCCTGGCTGTACGAGCTCACGCAGCAGGCGATGTCCGCGATCTACGGCACGCCGGACGAGCAGCCGCTGTTCCTCTACTTCGCGCCGGGCCACGACTGGATGAGCCCGAGCGACGCGTACGCCGGCACGTACCGCGGCTTCCCGGGCTCGGTCGCCTGGAACGAGCTCGACATCTCCGACAAGCGTGCGTGGCGGCGCCCGCTCCTCACGGTCGCCGAGATGAGCGAGGTCATCGTGCGCTGGCAGCGTCGCCACGAGGTGATGCACGACCTGCGCGACGCGCTGTCCGCGATCGAGCAGGCGTTCTCCCTGGCGGGTCGTCCGGCGCCGATCTTCCTCGTCACGAGCGACCACGGCTACATGCAGGGCGAGCACCGCATCCCGAGCGGCAAGGGCGTGCTGTACCGCGAGGCGACCGAGGTGCCGCTCTTCCTGGTCGGCCCGGACGTGCCGCAAGGCTCGACCGCGGCGCTGGTCTATCCGCTCGACGTCACGGCGACGATCGCCGACCTCGCCGGCGCGGCCACGCCCGAGCTCGACGGACGCTCGCTGCTGCCGCTCGTCGAGGACCCCGATCGACCGTGGCGCAGGCGCGTGCTCCTCGAGCACGGCGGCGGGGCGGGAGCGCGTGCGTGGGTCGGCGTGCGAACGCGGAGCCGCAAGGTCGCGCTGTTCGGGGCCGGGTGGCGCGAGCTCTACGCCGTCGCCGCGGACCCGTTCGAGATGGAGCAACGCTGCGAGGCCGGCGACCGGCGCTGCGGACACAGGCTGCTGAAGATGGTCCCCGCGCTCGCCACCTGCCGCGGCCAGCGCTGCTGGCAGGACGAGACGGACCGCGTCGGCGAGGTCGTCCGGCGCGCCCGGGCGATTCCGGCGACCTCGTCGCTCACCGGCCGGGAGCGGCCGCCGCGGCTCTCGCTTGAACCGCCGCCGGGCGCCTGACAACGTGCCGCCGATGAGCAACGCCCCGGATCCGCTCGCGCGCGCGCGGCGCCGCACCGTCGAGAGCAACGGCATCCGCATCTCCTTCCTCGAGCAAGGCGAGGGCCCGGCGGTCGTGCTGAGCCACGGCTTCCCCGAGCTCGCCTACTCCTGGCGCCACCAGATCCCCGCCCTCGCCGACGCCGGCTTCCGCGTCATCGCGCCCGACCAGCGCGGCTACGGCGACACCGACCGCCCCGATGCCGTCGAGGCGTACGACATCCACCACCTGACCGGCGACCTGGTCGGCCTGCTCGACGCGCTGGGCATCGACCGGGCGGTGTTTGCGGGCCACGACTGGGGCGGGCTCGTCGTCTGGCAGATGCCGCTGCTCCACCCGACCCGCACCGCGGGCGTGATCGGCGTCAACACGCCGGCCTTCCAGCGTGCGCCGATGGCGCCGACCGCGATCTTCCGCGCGATGTTCGGCGACAACTACTACGTCGTGCACTTCCAGCAGCCGGGCGTCGCCGACGCGGCGCTCGCGAAGAACGTGCGCCGCGTCTTCACGCAGATCATGCGCCGCGGCGTCCCGCTCGACGAGCTCGCGGCGCGCGCGGTGAACGCCGACGGCAAGATGAGGAACTTCGTCGAGCTGGTCGAGGGCGAGACGGCGCCGGGCGAGCCGTTGCTCGCCGGGGACGAGCTCGAGACCTACGTCCGCGCCTTCGAGCGGACGGGCTTCACCGGCGGCATCAACTGGTACCGCAACCTCGATCGCAACTGGGAGACGACGCCGCAGCTCGCCGGCGCGCGCATCGAGGTGCCGTCGCTGATGGTGACCGCGGAGCTCGACCCCGTGCTGCGTCCTGAGATGGCCGAGCAGATGAAGGCCTTCGTGTCGGACCTCGAGACCGTCATGATCCCCGGCTGCGGGCACTGGACGCAGCAGGAGAAGCCCGCCGAGCTCAACCGCGCGATGGTCGACTGGCTCTCGCGCCGTCACCGGGCGCCGCGCGCAGCGTGATCGCGAAGCTCGTCCCGGCGCCTTCCCGCGAGGTCACGGCGATGCAGCCGCCGCACGCCTCGATCGCCTGACGGGCGAGCGTCAAGCCGAGCCCGCCGCCCGGCGCCCTCGCGTTCGACGCGCGCTGGAGCGGCGCGAAGACGCGCGCGCGCTCGCCGCGCGGGATGCCGGCGCCGTTGTCGGACAGGGTGATCGTCCAGGTCGCGCCGCGGCGCCAGGCGCGCAGCGTGATCACGAGCGCGACGTCCGGCCGGCGGTGCTGCACGGCGTTTCGCACCAGGTTGCGCAGCGCGATTCGCAGCCGCTCGCGGTCGGCGAGGACGGCGGGCAGGCGGCCGCGTACCGCGAGCGTCGCACCGATGAGCCGCAGCTCGAAGCCGACGTCGTCGCGCACCGTCGCGACCAGCTCGTCGAGCGCGACCGCATGGAGCGCCGCGTCGCTCTCGCGCGCGAGCAGCGCCGGCAGCGAGGTCAGCAGCTCGTCGGCCTTGGCGAGGCTCTGCCGCGCGATCTCGACCAGCGCGGGCAGGTCCCCGGGCTCCGAGCCGAGCCCGTGCGCGAGCCGCGCCAGCCGGTGGACCGCGGCACCGGCCGTCGCGACGGGACCGCGCAGGTCGTGGCAGATCGCGACGCAGAACCGCTCGAGCTGGTCGCTCGCCGGCGGGAGCATGGCGGCGAGCGCGCGCCGGTCGACGTCGAGGCCTTCCATGTCCGCCCGAGTAGGGCGGATCGCCCGCGGGCGCCAGGGGCCTCGCGAAGATCTTGCAGGGCGTGTCAATCGCAGATGCTGACCATGGCCGATGCATCCGACGCGTCGAGCTCGCGCTGGACGAGATCGAGCCACTCGAGCTCGGCGGCGACGTGACGCAGCACCGCGCGGGCGACCAGGTCGCCCGACGCGCCACCGCGATCCGCGACGGGCTGCGCCCGCCGGCCGAGAAGACGCGTCACCGTCGCGCAGCGCGCACGCTGCTCCGCGAGCAGCCGCTCGATGCCCGTCCGGTCGCCGGACGACGCGAGCAGCGCGAGCCGTGCCGGAAGATCGCTGCGCGGCTCCTGCGCGCCGGTGGGCCGGTCGAGCCAGCGGCGCAGGCGGCGCCGCCCTGCCGCCGTGAGCGCATACGTCCGCCGCGCGCCGGCCGCGCCCGCGTCGTCGATCGTCACCAGCCCGTCCCTGGCCAGGCGTTCGAGCGTCGCGTAGACTTGCCCCTGGTTCACGGTCCGGATGCCGAACAGCGCGTGGCTCAGCTCGCGGCGGACGGCGTAGCCGTGCTGCGGTCCGCCGGAGAGGACCGCCAGAATCGCATGCTCGAGAACCATGCCGCCGTCTCGTCCGCGCCGCTCGCGGAGGCAAGGGCCTCGCTCGCCGTCGCGAAGAAAATGGACCGCGTGGCAAAACGGTAGGAGCCCATGAACGAACGCCGCGTCTACATCGTCCGTCACGCGATCGCGGAGGAGCAGTCCGGGTCGGGCCGCGACGAGGATCGCTCGCTGACGGCCGAGGGGCGCAAGAAGATGCGCCGCGCGGCGCGGGGCCTCGTCACCCTTGGCGTCCTGCCCGAGCGCATCGTGACGAGCCCTCTCGTGCGTGCGCGGCAGACGGCGGAGATCCTCGGCGAAGCGTATCCCGGCGTCGGCATCGAGCTCACCGACGCGCTCGCGCCGGGGGTCGACGAGCGGACGCTCACGCGGCTGCTGAACAACCGCTACGCGGGCGAGAGCGTGGCGCTCGTCGGCCACGAGCCCGACCTGAGCGAGCTCCTCTCCTACTGGCTCACCGGCTCGCGGCACGCCTTCGAGACGCGCTTCAAGAAGGGCGCGGTCGCGTGCCTCGCGACCGACGAGCTGCCGCCGACCGGCAAGGCGCTGCTCGAGTGGCTGCTCACGGCCGGGCAGCTCGGCGCGATCGCGGGCTGAGCGGGCGCTCGCGGCCGGGGCCGAGGCTCGCCGTCACTCGTCCGGGAACAGCACCAGGCCGCGCGCCCGCGTGCGGCGCAGCAGGTCGAGGAACTCGCGCCGGCTGACGTTGCGCGCGCCGAGCCGCTCCATGTGCGGCGTCATCACCTGGATGTCGATCCACTCGGCGCCGCGCGCGGCGAGGTGGTCGACCAGGTGGAGCAGCGCGAGGCGCGACGCGTACGGCTCGTGGTAGAACATGCTCTCCGCCGAGAAGGCGCCGTCCGTGTCGACGCCGTAGACGCCGCCGACGAGCCGGCCGTCGAGCCACGCCTCCACGCTGTGCGCGACGCCGAGCCCGTGCAGGCGGACGTACGCCTCGAGCAGCTCGTCGGTGATCCACGTCCCCTCCTGTCCGGGGCGCGGCTCGGCGGCGCAGCGCGCGATCACCTCGGAGAAGGCGGCGTCGAGGGTGAAGCGAAGGCGGCTCTTGCGCCGGGCGCGCGCCAGGCTGCGCCCCAGGTGGAGCGACGCGAACTCGAGGATCGCGCGCTCGCGCGGGCAGAACCACAGCAGCGGCAGGTCGTCGGCGGGCCACGGGAACACGCCGTTGCGGTACGCCTGGCGCAGCGTCTCGGGCTCGAGGTTGCCGCCCAGGGCGACGATGTCGTCACTCGTCGTCGACATCAGGGGAGTGCTGATCCAGCCTGGCGCGCCGTGGCGCGCGAGTCAAAGGGCGCCGCGACGTCGATCGTCGCGAGCACCCCGTAGTGGTCCGACGGCCAGACGACGCGGCCGTCCCGCGTGCGGTGCGGCTCGTCGAGGATGACGCGGCTCTCGAGGACCCGTCCCGGGCGCTCGGTCCCGGCGCCGACCAGCACGAAATCGACGCGCCGCGAGACCGTGCGTCGCTCGGCCGCCGGGTTCTGCCACACGGTCGCGCCGCGCTCGGTCGGGTTGGCGGCGTGGAAGGCGTCCTCGAGCCTCGCTTCGAGGACGAGCCGGGCCATCTGCGGCATGTCGGCGGTCGCGTTGAAGTCGCCCATCACGACCGCCGGCAGCGCGTTGCGCTTCGCGGCGACGAAGCGCGCGAGCTCGCCCGACTCGCAGGCACCCCACGACAGGTGCGTCGAGTAGACCGGCATCTCCCCCCACGGCGTCGCCACGTCGGCGCGCACGGCGACCCGCACGTCGAGCACGCCGCTGCAGCGCGGCAGGCGCCGCACCTCGCTGCCGACGATCGGAAACCGGCTCAGCACGGCGGGGCCCTCGGTGAAGTTCATCACGGCCGCGATCAGGTCGTCGATCGGCCACCAGCCCGTGAAGCGGAACAGCGCCGGCGCGTAGACGTAGTCGAAGCCGAGCCGCTCCGCGAGGCGCCGTGCCGTGTTCCCCCGCGCGCGCCCGGTCGACGCCTCCTGCACGCCGACGACGTCCGCGCCCGTGCGCTCGAGCTCGGCGGCGATCAGGTCGAGACGCTCGTCGACGTCCGCCTCGTCGCCGAACAGCCCCGAGAGGACGCCGCCGTGCAGCAGGTTGATGGTGACGAACACGAGCGGCCGCGGCGGCAGCGCGGGCCGGGCGGCCGCGTGCTCCGCGGCGCGTGCCGCGCGAGCGCAGGTCGTCGCGGCGACGAGCACCAGCATGGCGAGGACGTACACGTGGGCGGGACGCTGCAGCACGCTCCTCGATTCGATCCCCGGCATGCCGGGCTGTCAAAGCCGGCCGCGGTCGCGCGCGCTACCGGGCGGCGTGCGGCGATCGCCCGGCGCGAGCGGGCCACGCGGGGTTCGGCCGGATCAGCGCGAACGCCTGCGGCAGGTCCCAACCGCCCGCACCGCGCGCCTCGTCCCAGAAGTGCCGCGCCACCCAGGCCGCGAACTCGCGCTCGCTCGGCAGCCTGGTGAAGCCGGTCCGCTTGCGATCGCACAGCATGAAGCGGGCGATCTCGAGCGTGTCGGCGAGCGAGGACGTGCACAGCCGTCCGGGAGCCGCGCGCAGCTCGAGCACGTACTCGGGATGGCGGCGCAGCGTCGCGGCGAGCCGGTAGAGATCGTAGCGCGCCGCGCCGAAGGCCTCGAGCATCGCGTTGCAGCCGCTCTCGGGGTGCTTCAGCACGACGAGCAGCACGCCGTCGTCCGCGAGCTGGCGCGCGCAGCGCACGACGGTCGCTCCCCAGAGGTGGTCGGGGACGTGGTACAGCACGTGGCTCAGCACGGCGACCTCGACGCGCTCCGGCAGCGCGACGTCGTCGATCGTCGCGGCGAGGGCGCGCGCCGTGGGCGCCGCGACGGCGAGCCGCTCGCGCATGCTCGCGCTCGGCTCGACCGCGACGACGTCGTCGAAGCGTGCGCACAGCTCGCGCGTGATCCGTCCGGTGCCGGCGCCCCAGTCGACGGCCCGTGCAGCGCGGCCGCGCCCCTCGCAGACGGAGCGGACCACGGCGAGCAGCTCGCGCTCGCCGTCGCGGTCGCACGCGACGAGCTTCTGGAAGGCGGCCGCGTACTCGGCGGAGCGCTCGTCGAAGAAGCGGATGTCCTCCTCCACGGCTCGCCTATCGGCCCTTTCCGTGCGCGCGATGAGGCTCAGCGCAGCCCCAGGCGGCGCGCGAGGTTGTGCAAGTTGCCGCGGTCCATGCGCAGGCGCCGCGCCGCGGCCGCCCAGTTGCCGCCGCTCGCCGCGAGCGCGCGCCGGATCAGCTGGCGCTCGAACTCGGCGACCGCCTCGCGCAGCGACATCCCGGCATCGACCTCCCGGGCGGCCGGGGCGAG
>JBFMAS010000272.1:0-10553 GCA_040755575.1 Thermodesulfobacteriota bacterium | reverse complement strand
CGCCCTCGGCGGCAGCGATGACCGCGGTCACGGCGTCGGCGTCGGCCTCGAACGCGAGCAGTCGGGTGGCGAAGCGGACGGCGGCGCCGGCAGCCGACTCGGCGCGGCGGCGCAGGATGGGCTCGTAGACGTCCTGCGGGCAGATGCCGGTCATGGTCGGGCTCAGGCGGCCGCGCTGGGCCGCATCACCGCCGGCGCCGGCGGCGAGGTCGAGGCGGCCGAGCTCGTAGCCGGTCAGCGTCGTCGCCCAGACGATGTAGCGCGACTTGTCGAGCGGCAGGCCGCCGCGGCGCACCTCGTCCTCGATGCCCCACCGGCGAAAGAGCTCGAAGGTGCGCGCGTTGACCACCGTCGCCTTGGGATGGGTGGTCGTGGCGGCGTGCTGCTCGACGAGCAGCGACGGCACGCCGAGCTCGGACAGGCAGATCGAGGCCGCGAGCCCGACCGGCCCGCCGCCGGCGATCAGCACCGGGACCTCGTGCTCGGCCATGCGGCTCATGCGGGCGGCGGCGCGGAGCCCTGCTGGAGCAGCTCTGCGAGCGGATCGCCGCGATCGAAGCGCGCGCACAGCACCTCGGGATCGAGCTCGACGCCGATCGGGTTGCGCTTGAACGCGCCGCTGCGCATCCACGCGTGCAAGGCCTCGGCGTCGGCGAAGTTGTCGACCTGCAGCTCCACCTGCACGCCGTTCGGGTCGCGGTAGTACAGCGAGGTCGTCGGCCCGTGGTTGATGCACCAGTAGGGCGCGATCGCGGCATCGCGCAGCCGGCGATAGGTGTGCAGCAGGTCGCCGAGCGACGCGAACGTGAAGGCGATGTGGTCGACACCGGCGCCCGGCGCCGCGTCGGGCAGTCCCGGGACGTTGACGACGGCGATGCGATGGTGCTCCTCGTCGTAGGTCAGGAAGCTGAGGATCGGGTTGCCGAACACGACGCGCGCGCCGAGCACGGTCGCGTACCAGCGGACGGTCTCCTCGTAGCGCGCGGTGCGCAGGACGACGTGCGCGAGCTTGGCCGGCACGCGGACGTCCGATGGGGCGGTGGTCACGTCGCGGACTCCTCTCGCTCTGTCGCGGGCTCGGGGATGACGTGGTTCTCGATGTGCCCGAGCCCTTCCACCTCCACCCGTACCACGTCGCCGGCGCGCAGGAAGCAGGGCGGCTGGCGGGCGGCGCCGACCCCGCCCGGCGTGCCGGTGGTGATGACGTCGCCGGGCCGGAGCGTGAAGACGGTCGACAGCACCGCGACCTGCTCGAAGCACGAGAAGATGAGCTGCCGGGTGTTCGAGTGCTGGCGCAGCTCGCCGTTCACCCAGGTGCGCAGCTCGAGCCCGTGCGGGTCGCCGATCTCGTCCGCGGTGGTGAGCCAGGGCCCGAGCGGGCCGTGCGTGTCGAACGACTTGCCGAGCGTCATGGTCATGGCTTTGAATTGCCAGTCGCGCACGCTCACGTCGTTGGCGACCAGGTACCCGGCGATGACCGCGTGCGCGCGCTCGGCCGGCACGTGCCGGGCACGGCGTCCGATGACGAACGCCAGCTCGCCCTCGTAGTCGAGGGCGCGCGACACGCGCGGCAGGTGGATGGGATCGTACGGCCCGGTGACGCAGACGGCCTGCTTGTTGAAGAATGCCGGGAAGTCGGGCTTCGCCATGCCTGACTCGGCGACGTGGTCGGCGTAGTTCAGCCCGATCCCGAGATAGGTCGGCGGCACCGGCACCGGCGCGTGCAGGCGCACGTCGGCGAGCGCAAGGCGCGGCGCGCGCTCGATGGCGCGGCGCACGGCGGCGAGACCGTCGGGGCCGGCCGCCAGCAGGGCGATCATGTCGGCCGGCAGCGCGGCGGCGGCGCCGACGTCGCAGACCTCGCCGTCTTCGACGGCGCCGATGCGCGTGCGCCGGTCGTGGGTGAAGGTGATCAATCGCACCGCCGGCTCCCTTCAGCGCTCCTCTGCGCGGCTGCGACCGCCCATGAAGCGCAGGACGGCGCGCGCGTAGCTCGGTCGTTCGCGCGAGCGCGCGCACCAGTCGGCCAGCGCCGGACGTGCCGCGGGCGCCAGCATGTCGCCCATGCCGAGCAGGACCATGCGGTCGAGGAACGGCAGCCAGGTCAGGTCGGCCAGCGAGTACGTCGCACCCGCGAGCCAGGGCTGGCTCGCCAGCGAGGCCTCGAGCCGGTCGAGGACGCCGACCAGCTTGCGCTCCGCGTCGCGCAGCACCTCGGCGGGCAGATCCGCGTCGCGCACGAAGCGGTGCAATCGCGCCCGTTCGCGGTTCGGATGCGCCGCCATCATGTCGGCGATCTCGCCCTCGGAGCGCTGCCGCATCTGTGGCTTGATCAGCCGCTGGAAGGTCAGCAGGCCGACCGAGGGCAGCGCGGTGTCGTCCTCCAGCTTGATCCAGACGCGCATCTCGGCGCGCGCCAGCGCACCGGCGGGACGCAACGGGGGCTCCGGGAACACGTCGTCGAGGTACTCGTTGATCACCGTCGACTCGCGGATCGGGCGACCATCGTGCACCAGGGTCGGCACGACGCCCTCGGGGTTGAGCGCCAGGTACTCGGGGCGCGTGTTCTCGAAGCGCATCAGATCGACCGGGTGGCTGGCCCAGGCGAGTCCCTTCTCCTCCAGACAGAGCCGCACCTTTTGCGAGCAGACCGAGTGATCGTAGTGGTACAGCGCCAGGTCCATCGCCGACTCCTCACGCAGGCGCGGCGCGTAGATGCAGCACGCGCCAGCCGAACTCGCTGGTCGTCCCGCCGGTGATCGGCACCGGCACGTGCGCGGGGTCGAGCGCAAGGCGCTTCGTTCGCTCGAGCAGCACGCGGAACCCGATGCGGCCCTCCAGCCGGGCCAGCGGCGCGCCGAGGCAGACGTGGATGCCGAGACCGAAGGCGAGCTGGCCGCTCGGGTCGGCGTCGAGGTCGACGGCGTCGCCGGCCGGAAAGCGGCGCGGGTCGCGGTTGGCGGCGCCGAGCAGCAGCAGCACCGCCGCTCCCCCCGGGATGGTCACACCGTGCAGCGTCACCGCGGACGTCGTGCGGCGGAACAGACGATGCAGCGACGGTGTCCGGCGCAGCACCTCCTCGACGAAGCGCGGCACCAGATCGGGATCGCCGCGCAGGCGGTCGAACAGCGCCGGCTCGCGAGCCAAGAGCTCGGCGCCGCAGCCGAACAGGCCGGTGGTGGTCTCGTGCCCGGCGACGAAGAGGAACTGACTGAAGTAGAGCGCTTCCTCCGAGGTCAGCTCGCCCGCGATCGTCAGGCGCGCCAGCTCGCCGCCGATCGTGTCGGTCGGCCGCTCGCGGTAGCCGTCAAGCACGGCCTGTAGAACGGCGAACAACTCCATGGCGCCGGCCCGCGCCGCGGCGCGCTCTTCCTTCGACAGACCGACCCCGCCGCCGAGCGCGCGGATGCTGTCGTCGGACCACCGGCGCAGCTCGCGCCGGCGCTCGGCGGGGACGCCCAGCAGCTCGCCGATCACCAGGGCCGGCAGCGGATGCGCGAAGGCGTCGATGAAGTCGCCGCCGCCCGCCGCCAGATAGAGCTCGTAGAGCTCGCACGCCACCGCCTCGATGCGCGGGGCCAGCGCGTCGATGGCGCGCGGCGTGAACGCCCGCGCCAAGGTGCGGCGCAGGCGCGTGTGCTCGGGGGGATCCTTGAACATCAGGATCGGCGGCGGCGCGACCTGCGAGGAAAACGTCTGCGGGTCCTTGAGCGCGCGCGCCACGTCGTCGTAGCGCGACAGCACGTAGACCGGCTCGCCCTTGGGTCCGGCCGCGAGGTGCACGGGCGCGTCGTCGCGCAGCCGGGCGTACGCAGCGAACGGGTCGACCTGCAGGGCGGGGTCGAGCAGATCGAAGACCGGTGCGCCGCTCACGCGGACGCTCCGCTCGCGGCCGGTGCCGGCGCCTCGCGGCGTGCGACGAATATCGGAACGATGGTGCGTTCGGCGAAGCGCCAGCAACCGTCGCCGCCGCGCTCGTACACGTCGAGGCAGTCCGCGACCAGAAACGGCCGCGGCAGGCCGGGCCCCGGCCCCTCGGCGCGGTACACCGTCAGGACGACCGTGGCCCGCGCCCGGTCGGCGCCTTCGGCCGCGATGCGCAGGTTGCTGTGGAGGTGTCGGGTCACGTGCGTCTGGGCGGCGCGCGCCGCAAAGCCCGCCGTGAGCTCGGCGCGCCCGCGCAGCGTCGCCAGCGGCGAGACGAACGCCGCGTCCTCGGTGAACAGCGCGACCGCCTGGTCCGCCTGGCCGTGGTCGAGCAGGTAGGCGAGCTCGGCCAGCAAAGCCTCGACGGCGTTGCGCAGGGAGGCGGCTGACTCGATCATGGTTCCGAGACCTCTTCGCGACGCCGCATGGTGGCGACCGCCACGAGCCTAAAACGAAATGCAGATAATGTTGCAGTAACACGAATACCGAGGGATTGTCAACGAACGGCTCGCACCCGTGCACCTCGCGGCCAAGGTGGAGATCGAGGAAGCCGAAGATCTCGGTCATGGTGCCCAACTGATACAGAGCCACAGCATTGTTTCGGTAGTATGGGCGCATTCGGCGATGTCGAAATCACGCCCGGTTCCGCGCCGCCGCTGGAAACACCCCAGGCGCCATTGCTATCGAGGCGACCGTGAAGGTCGGGCGGGTGAGAACGCGGCACGCGAAGGGCGGCAGCAGGAGGCGTGTCGGCTCCGCGCGCCGGGGCGCGGCAGGCGGCATCGATCGGGAGAGCGTCCTCGGTACCGGCGTGCGCGAGGGGCTTCACCGGCGCTCGGCCGCCAAACGCCGCGACGTGCTCACCGCTGCATGGGAGCTGTTCGCGGCGCGCGGCTTCGGGGGCACCAACATGCGCGACCTGGCCGCCGAGGCCGGTGTCTCGACCGCGACGATCTACGCGCACTTCCCGACCAAGCGGGAGCTGTTGCGCGCTCTGGTCAAGCAGCGCTGGGAGGAGGCGCTGATCGCCGTCGCCCGCGGCGCGGCCGCGGTGGAGGATCCGCTCGAGCGCCTGCTGTTCGCGATCACCACCTTGAACCGCGCCATCGCCGACGATCCGCTGCTGCGCCAGCTGCTGGTGACGCCGCGGCAGGTGGGCGACGGGCACATCGACGAGCAGGTCTGCCGCATCGAAGACGCGATGGACGCGCGCTGCGCCGATGCCATCCGTGCCGCGGTCGCCGCCAGGCGGCTGGCGTGCGACGACCCGGACGCGCTGGCGGTGCTGATCCGGGTCAGCATGCAGGGCTGGCTCCTGACCGAGTCGAAGCGCAAGCGGCCGATGAGCGAGGCGCGCGTGACCGCCAGCCTCGTCGCCCTCTTGCGCGCCGCCAAGCCGGCTTCCGAGCCCGCCCGCCGCCGCTGAGCTCGTCGCTCCAGCCGGTCGGGGCCTCCGAGCTGGCTCGCCCGCCGAGAGGTCAGATGGAATGCGACAAATGAAAGCCGCGGTCCGAGGCGTCATCGTCCTGTTTCGCCCGGTACCGCCACCCCCCGGCGCCGACGTGCCTCATCCGCAGACCGCCCGGATGAGCGCGAGGGCGTTGCCACCCAGCACCGCGTCGATCTCAGCCGCCGTCATCCCGCGGGTGGCAAGCGCGGCGGCGACGTCGCGGAACTCCGCGTAGCGCGTCAGCACGGGGCGAACATTGGCGTCGAGATCGGTGCCGATTGCGACGTGCGGGACGCCGACCACGTCGACGAGGCGCGCGATCTCGTCGACGAAATCCGCCAGCGTCGCGCTCGTCACTCCCGATGGCCAGGCGCCGATCAAGCCGCCCGCGTCCGCGACGGCGCGCGCGTGCTCGTCGCTGAGGAGCCGCGGATGCGAGCGGTCGGCGTGGTCGAGATGGCTGTGCGAGACCATCACCGGGTGGGTCGAGACCGCCAGCGCGTCGCGGGTCGTCGCGAAGGTCGCGTGCGCCAGATCGATGACCATCCCGAGGCGGTTCATCTCGCGCACCACCTCACGCCCGAACGCGGTGAGACCGTCGTGCACCGGCGGCGCGGTCTGGATGTCGCCGAGCTCGTTCACGCGATAGTGGACGAGCGTGATCGAGCGCACACCCGCCGCGTGCACCTCGGCGATGCGATCGAGGCGCCCCTCGGCGAAGTCGCCCCCTTCACAGCAGAGCCAAAGCGCCGGGACCCCGCTGGCGTGCGCCGCCTCGACGTCGGCCGCGCCGTGCACCACACGGAGCGCGCGCCCCGCGAAGCGCGCCACGGCATCGAGCTGGCGGCGGTGATCGGCATACGCCTCCCCCGGCTCGAAGTCGCGGACGGCCCCCGGACCGCTCCCGACGAGACCGAGAACCTTGATGTCGGGCACCGTCGCCACGCTCACCGCCGCCATCCCGGCGTCGACCATCCCCGTGTAGGCCTCGTCGCACGCGTGCGGACCGAGGACAGAGAGGATCAGGTCGTTGCCCGTCAAGCCGTCGACGAAGCACCGACCCGGATGGGCATGCAGGTCGACCCAGGGTCCGTGCGCGCGATCGGGCATCGGTAAGCTCCTTGTGCGAGCTTGTAGGCGAGCCCCGCACCGCTCGGCAAGGTCGAGGGCGCGCGATTGCCAAATCTCTCGCCATGCGACAGGTGGGAGGCGATGCCTTCCACACGCTCTCGATCCCACCTCAACGCCGTCGCCGGCCCGTGGCGTGGCGGCGCCGAGCGAAGGCTCCGCTCGTGAACCTCCGTCGCATCGCGGTCATCGGCGCCGGGCCGATGGGGCTCTCGCTCGCGGCGATCACGAGCCCTCGCGTGCCGACGGTCCTCGTCGCACGCGATCCGGCGCGGGCGCGGCGGATTCGCGAGGCCGGCATCGTCCTCACCGGCGCCCTCGCCGCCTCCGGGCATCCGGACGTGGTGGAGACGATCGACGCGCTCGGCGCCGTGCATCCGATCGACCTCCTCTTCATCGCCACCAAAACGACGGCGCTGCCCGAGGTCTGCGCCGCGCTCCGCCCGCACGTGCGCGAGCTACCCTACCTCGTCTCGTATCAGAACGGGATCGAGCCCGGCCGCACCATCATCCGCATGGTCGGCACGCCCCGGGTCGTGCGCATGGTGCTGCGCTATGGCGCGCGCATCGACGAGACGGCAGACGGCGACGGCGCGCCCATCGACGAGACCGCGCAGCACGGGACCACTCGGATCAATGAGACCATCCCCGCCGCCGCCGTGACCCCGGGGATCACGGGACGGCCGGCGACGGCGCCCGTGCGCGTCCGCATCCTGCTCCACGAGCCCCCGCCTTCGTCGGTGGCGAGGGTGAGGCCCTCGCCTTCGCCCGCGCGCTCGCGCCCGAGATTGACGCCATGGGATTGCCGATGCGGTTCACCGAGGACATCGAGCGCGAGGCCTGGCGCAAGGGCATCGAGAACGCGGCGGGGAATCCCGTCGCCGCGCTGGTGCGCTCACCGCTCGGCGAGCTGCTCGCGTCGCCGGCGCGTCGCCTGATCGAGCGCCTCCTCGACGAGGGCATCGCGGTGGCGCACGCGGCTGGCATCGACGTCGAGCCGGGGTTCCGCGCCACCGTGCTTGCCACCATGGAAGGCGGCGGCAAGCACCTCCCGAGCATGGCGGGCGACGTGCTCGCGGGACGCCCCACGGAGATCACGCAGCTGAACGAGCAGATCGCCCGCCGCGGCCGCCTGCTCGGCGTGCCGACGCCGAGCCACGACGCCGTGCTCGACCTCATCGGGACCTTCGACTGGCGAGCCGGCGCTACGCGTTCCACACGGAGGAGCCCATGAACGAAGCGACCACCTTCGAGACGCTCACGGTCACCGTCGACGGCCGCCTCGGCCGACTCACGTTGAACCGCCCGGGGAAGCTGAACGCGCTCGGATCGCGCAGACCCTCCAAGAGCTGATCCGAGCCGCCCGCTGGTTCGACGCTCAGGGCGCCGTACGAGTGGTCATCGTCCGCGGCGCCGGCCGGGCGTTCTCCGCGGGCGCCGACCTCGCAGCCTTCGCCGGTGAGCCGCAGCTTCCGCCGCGAGAGGCTGCCGATCTCGGCCGGCAGATGGCCGACGCGCTCGAGAGCATGCGCGCGCTCACCATCGCCGCGATCCACGGTTGGTGCGTGGGCGGCGCGATCGTGCTCGCGGCCGCCTGCGATCTCCGCATCGCCGCCGAGGACACGCGCTTCTCGATTCCGGAGGTCGACCTCGGCATCCCGCTCGCGTGGGGCGGGATCCCGCGCCTCGTCCGCGAGATCGGTCCGGCCCGCGCGAAGGAGCTCGTGCTCACCTGCCGTCCGTTCGACGCACACGAAGCGAAGCTGGCCGGCTTCCTGAACCGCGTCGTCGCCGCCGATGCGCTCGAAGGCGAGGTCGAGACGCTCGCGCGCTCGCTCGCCGAGAAGGCCGGCGTCACGCTCGAGGCGACGAAGCGACACGTGAACGCGGTCACCGCGCAGATGGTGGGGACCGCGCGCAGCTGGTCGGACGCGGACGGCCTGGCGAGCTCGCTCGCGGACGCCGAGTGCATCGAGGCGCGCCGGCGCTATCTCGCTTCGCGGCGGTGAGGCCCGCGGATCGCGGTCTCTACGGCTGGAAGCCGAGCAGGTCGTAGTCGCGCCGGTGCGCCACGGGCGAGGCGATGATCGTCAGACGAGCAAGCCGCCGATCAGCTCGGTGACCTTCACGAGCCGGCCCCCAGTGGAGGAAGCCATTCACCCCGGAGAGCACGAAGACGGTACCCAGCAGCAGGCGCGGTACCGCTGCCAGCCAGGCATGCCTCGATCGGGCCGTCATCGCGACCTCGGGCCGACGCACCCCACGCCGTCCACCTCGATCGAGCCCATCTCAAGCGCCTCCGCACTCGCGAGCCGCGCGCGCATCTCGCGCACCACGCGGCCGTAGCCCGCATCGCCGGCGAGGTTGCGCAGCTCGTACGGGTCCTCGCGGAGGTCGTAGAGCTCGTGCTCCTCCTCGGGCAGGGTCTCGTCGAAGTAGCGCGCGAACTTCCACCGGCCGTCGAACATCCCGCGCACCTCGCCGGGCGCGGGCCTGACGCTGCGGGCGAGGTCGGCGGCGAGCGCCGCGCCCGGCACGGCGCCGGCGCGACGCATGGTCATGCTCCAGGTGAGCAGGACCTCGTCGTGCACCGCGGCGTCGTGCGCACCGCGCACGATCGGTCCGAGGCTGCGGCCGGGAAGATGATCGGGCGCGGCCCCTGCACCGGCGAGGTCGACGAGCGTCGGGAAGAGGTCGACGTTGTGCACGAGCGCTGTCGTCACCACGCCCGCGGCGATCCGTCCCGGCCAGCGGAACACGAGCGGTACCTGCACGTTCTCGTGGTAGACGAACGGGCCCTTGCCCTGGAGCTTGTGGGCGCCCGCCATCTCGCCGTGGTCGGAGAGGAAGACAGTCAGCGTGCGATCGGCGACGCCGCTCGCGTCGAGCGCGTCGAGCACCCGCCCGATCTCGGCGTCGACCTTCTCGGTGAGCCACAGGTAGTAGTCGCCGTAGCGACGCCACATGGCGTCAGGCTGCTCCGGCGTCATGCCCATAATGGCACCCCAGAACCGCTGAAACTGGGCGTGTACGCGCGGCTTCATCGACAGGTCGTCGGCGAAGTTGCCTGGCAGAGCTTCGCAGCGCGCCGGAAGGTCGTCGGGCGGCGGCACACGACTGTAGAACATGATGTCGTGTGGGTTGATGAACGAGCAGGTGAGGAACCACGGCCCGCCGTGCGCGTGCTCCCGAAGCCAGGCGATGGCGCGATCCGCGAAGCCGCCGTCCTCGTTGATGCCCTGATAGGGCGCGCCTTCGTAGTCGGGCCCCTCCCAGCCCTCGAACCCATAGCGTCCGAGCCCCGTACCCTCGACGTCCTGCGGCGCCGCGAGGTGCCACTTTCCGAAGTACGGCGTGCGCCAGCCGGCACGTTGGAAGGCGTGTCCGATGGTCGGCAGGCGCGGGTCGAGACTGGGCATTCCCTGGGAGCCAGGTCCGGCGACGTTCGAGTGGATGCCGTGCTGCGTGTAGTGCAGGCCGGTCACGATGCTCGCGCGGCTCGGTGAGCAGGGATTCGCGCACACGAAGCTGTTCTCGAAGAAGAGCCCCTCGCGCCGCAGCCGCTCGTAGGCGGGGAAGCGCGCGTCGCGCGGGAACCAGCGCGGCGTGCGCATCTGGTCGACCAGCAGGAGGAGGACGTTCGGGCGGTCGGTGGTCATGTGGCTCCTTTCGAAGAGGCGCATCAGGGCAGCAGGGCTTCGATCAGCATCGGGCCCGGAGTCGCGAACGACGCCCGCAGCGCCGCCACGCACTCGGCCGCGTCGGTCACACGGCGGGACGGCACGCCGAAGCCGCGTGCGAGCGCGCCCCACGAGAGGATCGGCGCGTCGAGCGCCGTCAGCGCCGCACCGGGCCCCTCGACGAGGCCCCCCGCGCGCAGCAGCTCGAGCTGGAGGATGGCATAGCGATGGTTCACGGCGACGACGGTCGTCACGTCGAGTCCCTCACGGGCCTGCGTCCAGAGGGCCTGGAGCGTGTAGGCGGCGGAGCCGTCGCCGACCAGCGTCACCACGCGGCGACCGTGGCCGGCGAGCGCCGCCCCGGTCGC
>JBFMAS010000271.1:0-4791 GCA_040755575.1 Thermodesulfobacteriota bacterium | reverse complement strand
CGCGCGGCGGCGCTGCTCGTCACCATGGGCTGCGGCGAGGCGTGCCCGCACGTGCCCGGCCTCCGCCGCGACGACTGGCCGCTCGAGGATCCGAAGGGCAAGGACGCCGCCCGCGTGCGCGAGATCCGCGACGAGATCCGGCGGCGCGTGGCGCGTCTCGTCGCGGAGAACGGCTGGGGCCGCGATCCCGCGGCCGCGACGCGTCCCGCCTAGATGGGGCGCCGCTACGCGCGCGCGAGCCAGCCCTGCTCGACGGCGGTCGGGCTCGCGTGGCCGATGCGGTCGTCGAGGCGCCGGCGCGCCTCGCCGCGTCGCCCGCAGTCGAGCAGCGCGACCAGGTAGGTCTGGCGGAAGAGGTCGTTCTGCGCGTCGCTGCCGCCGACGCACGCGATCTCCGGCAGCACCGGCTCGAGCAGCACCACGCAGCGCGCGGCCTCGCCGGCCGCGAACGCCGCGCACGCCGTGACGAGCGGCAGGCCGACGTCGCGGAAGGTGCGTGCCGCCGCACCCGTCCGCCGCAGCGCGTACGCGTGCAGCTCGTCGAGCGTCTGCTCGACGACGTCCTCCATTCCAGCGCGCGTCAGCGCGTAGGCGTAGTGCGCGTTGAGGAACGGGAAGCACTGCTCGTGCGCGCGCTCGACGAGGCGCGGCGCGAGTGCGCGCCACTCCTCGTCGACGCGGCGGCCCGCGAGCTCGAGGCGCCACAGCAGCGAGATCACGTCGACGTGCTCGAACACCGAGTCGCGGTCGAACCCGGCGATGCGCTCGTGCAGCAGGTCGAGCGCGCGCGACGCGTCGCCGGATGCCAGGTGCAGCAGCGCGACGTGCCACCAGTTGTGGCCGCGGATCGTCTGCGTGTTGCCCGCCCAGGTCGGCGCCACCTCTTCCAGCAGCGCGAGGCTCTCGTCGATGCGCCGCTGGTTCAGCATCTGGTGCGCGAGCGCGTGGTGCGCCCACGGCGTCCGCGGCTCGAGCTCGATCGCCCGCCGGGCCGTGCGCTCGGCGCGCTCGTGCTCGCGGCACAGCTCGAGCGCGAACGCGTGCATGGCGAGAAACGGCGGCGCGTCGTCGTTGACGCTCGCCAGGCGCTCCATGAAGCGCAGGTGGCGGCGGTAGTCGGGCGCCTCGAAGAACAGGAACTCCGCGATCTTGGCGGCGACCAGGTCGCGCGGCCAGTCGATCGCGATGCGCTCGTGCAGCGCGATCGCCGCGTGCAGGTCGTTCGCCGCCCATGCGCCGAGGGCGTCGACGAGCAGGCTCTCGCGCGCGGTGAGACGCGGCCGGAGGTCGCTCGCGCGCCGCAGCAGCGGCAGGGCGTCGCGCTCGATCTCGATCCGCGACTGCGAGTAGAGATGCATCGCGGCGGCGTATGCCTGCGCGAGCGCGCAGTCGGGGTTCCGTTCCGCGACGTCGAGGATGCGCCCCGCGTCCTCCCGCGCGGCGAGGAAGTCCGTGGCGAAGCGGTCGAGGTCCTCGACGAGCGCGTGCGATTCGGTCGAGACCTCGTAGCCGTTCCGGTCGGTGGTCATGCGTGCATCACCTGCCTGCGCGCATCATCGAAATGCCCGAGCACGGACCTTAGCATCCGCGTCGCGGCGTCGTCCTAGCGGAACTCGTCGAGCGCCGCCGCCCGGAACGCCTCGAGGGTCGCGTCGCGGTACGCCCCACGCGGCTCGTTGAGCCAGATGAAGTCGGTGAGCTCGCCCTTGCGCGTGCCGAGCACCCGCAGGCGGCGGCGCGCGACGTAGGGCGCGGCGAGCGAGTCCGGCACGACGCCGACGCCGACGCCGTCGAGCACCAGCTCGAGCACCATGTCGGTGGTCGCGGCCCACGCCTTGACGTCGGCCGGCGGGCGCGCCTCGCCCAGGTGGTGCGCGAGCCAGCGGTCGATCAGCGGGTCGCTCTGGTAGTAGTCGACGACCGGCGTCGTGCGCAGCTCGCCGACGTCGAAGCCGCCGCGGAAGAACCTCTTCCCCGAGACCAGCACGAGCTTCTGCTCGAAGAGACGCGTCGCCGCGAGCTCGCGCGCACCGCCGCCGAGCGGCTGGAACGAGAAGCTGAAGTCGAGGCGGTTCGCGAGCAGGCGCGCGGTGAGGTCGTCCTGCGGCGCGAAGACGAGGCGCACCGACGCGCGCGGGTGCCGCGCCGTGAAGCGCGACAGGAACGACGCGAAGCGTACGCGCGGGAAGCCGAGGAAGAGACCGATGCGCACGAGCCCGCGCGCCTCGCCGCCCTCGTCGACCACCTCGTCGACCGCGCGCTGCAGCGCCGCCTGATGCTCGCGCAGGCGCTCGTGCAGCAGGCCGCCGGGACGCGTCGGCACGAGGCGCTTGCCGACGCGGTCGAACAGCTTGACGCCGAGCGAGCGCTCGAGCGCCGACACGCTCTGGCTCACGGCGGAGCGCGTGCGGCCGAGCTCCTCGGCCGCGGCGCTGATGCCGCGACGCTCGGCGACCGCGAGGAAGACCTGCAGCTTGTTCAGGTCGAGATCGTTCAGCTTCACTTGACCAATTGAATAGGAAAGTTAACGTTGCTGATCAAGCGCGCTCCCGCTAGTCGTGGCGGCTCGAGGAGGAGCGCGATGCAGCACGACGGCGCGAGCGCGGCGGGCGCGGCGAACGGCACCAACGGCACCGGCGACACGAACGGCAGCGGCGGTGCGAGCGGCACGGCGCTGCCCGAGGGCCTCGGCGCCGGCTCGCGCGAGGTGCGCCTCGACGTCCAGGCGATCCGTCTCGCGGTGCACCTCGGCTGCATGCCCGCCGAGCGCGCGATCCCGCAGGAGGTCGAGGTCGGGATCGCGATCCGCTTTTCCGAGCTGCCGCCGGCATGCTGGACCGACGCCCTGGAGGACACCGTCTGCTACGCGGAGCTCGCCGCGCTCGCGCGCGAGCACTGCAGCGGCCGCGAGTTCCGCCTGATCGAGCGCCTCGCCCTCGAGCTCTACGGCCTCGTGCGCGACCGCCTGCCGCGCGGTGCGCGCCTCGAGCTGAGCGTCAACAAGGTCGCGCCGCCCGTGCCGGAGATCGAGCGCGGCGTGCGCTTCACGATCGCCGACCGCTGAGCGGCAGCGAGCCGCGCGGCACCGAGGAGAACACGATGGACGCCTACCGCGAGCTGCTCGAGCGCAACGACCCCGACGTCTTTCGCGCCGTCGTCGGCGAGGAGGGACGCCAGCGCCGCGGTGTCGAGCTCATCCCTTCGGAGAACTACACCTACCCCGAGGTGCTGGGCGCGCTCGGCACGGTGCTGTGCAACAAGTACGCGGAGGGCTATCCCGGCAGCCGCTACTACGGCGGCCAGCAGCACACCGACGCGATCGAGCGCCTGGCGCGCGAGCGCGCGTGCGCCGTGTTCCGCGCCGAGCACGCGAACGTGCAGCCGCTGTCCGGCTCGCCGATGAACCAGGCCGTGTACCTCGCGTTCCTCGACCCCGGCGACACCGTGCTGGCGATGGACCTGTCGCACGGCGGGCACCTGACGCATGGCGCGCCGGTGTCGCACATGGGTCGCATCTTTCGCTTCGCGCGCTACCGGACGCATCCCGACGACGCGGGCCGCATCGACTTCGACGAGCTGCGTCGCATGGCGCGCGAGACCAGGCCGAAGCTCGTGCTGTGCGGCTACACGTCCTACCCGCGCGACTACGACTACGCCGAGCTCAAGCGCGTCGCGGACGAGGTCGGGGCGCTGACCATGGCCGACGTGTCGCACGTCGGCGGCCTGATCGCCGCGGGTGTCATGCGCAATCCGTTCGACGCGGGCTTCGACGTCGTGACGACCACGACGCACAAGAGCCTGCGCGGCCCGCGCGGCGGCATGATCCTGTGCAGGAAGAAGCACGCCCAGAGGATCGACAGGTCGGTCTTTCCCGGCCTGCAGGGCGGGCCCCACATGCACACCATCGCCGGCATCGCGGTCACGTTGAAGAAGGCGCAGGAGCCCGCGTTCCGCGCCTACGCCGAGCGGGTGCTGGCGAACGCGCGCGCTCTCGCCGCCGAGCTCACGGCGCGCGGCGGCGTGCTGGTCACCGGCGGCACCGACAACCACATGATGGTGCTCGACACGGTCGCGAGCTTCGGCATCGACGGCCGCGAGGCCGAGCGCGTGCTCGACGCGGTGTCGATCACGACCAACAAGCAGGTCATCCCCGACGACCCGAACCCGCCGCTGCGCCCGAGCGGCATCCGCATCGGCACGCCGGCCGCGACCACGCGCGGCATGGACGAGGGCGACGTGCGCCGGCTCGCCGCCTGGATGGTCGACGCGCTCGCCGCGGCACGCGACGAGCCGCGTCTCGCGCGGATCCGCAGCGAGGTCGAGCGGTTCTGCGCGCGCTTCCCCGTCCCCGGGCTGCGCGCGACGGCGACGACGCGGGCAGCATAGGATCGCGCAGCGAACTCGTACCGGTGGGCGCGGCGCGGTGGGCCCGGCTCCGGCGCCGCGCCTCGCATGTCGCGCGCCGGCCGCGTACTTGACGTTAGTCGGGCACGAGGTCCCAGCGTCGCGCCGGCGTCAGCGGGTGGCGGGCGCGGGTGCGCGGCGAGCTAGGCGAGCACGTCCGCCAACCTCCGAGAGACGCACGACGCGCGCGACGTGCTCGCCACTCGCCGCGCGCCCGTGCACGCCACCCGCGGCCACCGCCATCGAGGCACGCGCGCGCAACCGTCCGCACCGCAACCAACCCTGTCCGCCGGAGCAAGCGGCGCGGTGGGCCCGGGGCCGGAGCCGCTCTCCCGAGCCGTCCTTGGCTGACGCGAGAAGCACTGCAGCCCGCGACGTGCGAGGCGC
>JBFMAS010000270.1:0-5090 GCA_040755575.1 Thermodesulfobacteriota bacterium | reverse complement strand
GCCGGGCGCTGCGCGCTCGGCGTCATGATCTGCTTCGAGGCCGAGCGCCCGGACCTCGCGCGCGAGCTCGCCGCGTCGGGCGCGGACGCGCTCGTGATCGCGAGCAACGACGCCCCGCTGCCGCACCGCGCGGTCGGCGCCGAGGTCGCCCAGGCGCGCCTGCGCGCGCTCGAGACCGGCCTGCCGGTGCTGCGCGTCGCAAACGGCGGCGAGAGCCTCGCGATCGATCGCTACGGGCGCGTCACCGCGCGGGGCGACGGCGTGGTGGCGCTGCGCGCCGGCGTGACGCCGCGGCTCGCGCCCGCGACCTACGCGTCGCGGCTGCTGCTCGGGCTCTGCGCGGCGCTGGCGCTGTGCGGCGTGCTCAGCGCCCTGCTGACGCCGGTGCGGCGCCGTCGGCGGCGTGGAACGGCGTCGTCGGGCACGCGTTGCCGAAGCTGTCGGTCGCGCGGGTGAGCCACGCGATCTTGCCCGGCGCCGGCGCTGCGCCGCGCAGCACGACCTCGAGGGGTCGTGCGTCCGCGATGCGCGGCGCGATCGCCGTGCGCGCATTGCGCGCCCATGCGCGGCGACCCCTGACGCGCACCACCAGGTCCATCGCGTCGTTGAGCTTGCACAGCGAGATGCCCCTCGTCCCCGCGACGTGCACGAGAGGCAGCCGGTCCATGAAGAGCATCCCGTAGAGGCTCGTGTCGTTGATGATCACGTCGCCCAGGAACAACGAAGCCCCGCGGACGTTCTTCAGCGGATCGCGACGCCCGAGCGACGGGTTCAGCGACGCGCCGCCGACCGCCACCTTCGCCGGCTGGATGTAGTTGCCGGGACAGCCCGGCATCGCCATCGGGTCACCGCGGAAGTTGACCGGAATCCACAGGTCGCCCCGCGCGTCGAGCGCGGCCTGCACGACGGCGTGCTGCTCGCCGCCGAGCAGCAGCCCGGTGACGTCGGTGGCGGGGGGAAGCGCGACGAAGCTCTTCGCCGCGATCCACGCGATCAGACGGTCGCCCACGCGCACGCGGATCTCGACCGGACCCGCCAGCGACCGTCCGAGCTCCGCCTGCGTGTCGGGAAAGGCGAGCTCGAGGACGGTCGAGCTGACCGCGCTCGCGCGGCGCGGCGCGAGCGCGACCGGAGCGCCGAACGAGGGCACGAAGGCGATCTCCACCTCGTTGCCCTCGGGCTCCGGCGAGAAGCCCCCGCTCGCGGCGGCCTCACTCGCATTGAGGACGATGCGCAGCGCGTGGCCGGGGTGCGCGAACGGCGACGTCGTGGCGCCGATCGCCGACGGATACACCGCCGTCGGCGCCTGCGGGCACTCGCGCCACTTGATCGCATGCGCCATGGCGGGCGCGAGCAGCAGCGACAGCGCGGCGAGCGCCGCCGCCGTGTGCGCGCGCACGCGCTGGACCGGGACGCGATCGTAGCCGGGAATCATCACATGGGGCTCCTGCCGCGGATCCTAGCCGCGTGCAGCCCCGGATGCGAGCCGGTCCGCGCGCAGCGCGATTCCGGTCACTGCTCGACGCGCACGAGCCCGGCCCGGATCGCGAAGCGCACGAGACCGGCGACGTCGTGGATGCCGAGGCGCTCCATGAGCTGCGCGCGGTGGCTCTCGATCGTCTTCACGCTGAGCTCGAGCCGGCGTGCGATCGTGCGCGACGACGCGCCCTCGGCGACCAGCTGCAGGATCTGGCGCTGGCGCGGCGTCAGCCGGGCGAGCCGCGCGCGATCGGACGCCGGGTGCAGGTCGGTCGGAGGCTCGCCACCCTCGCCCGCGAGGCGTCTGCGGTAGCCCTCGACGACGAGGCCCGACACCCGCGGGCTCAGGAACGTGCCGCCCTCCATCGCCGAGCGGATCGCGAGCTCGAGCTCGGCGACGCTCGCGTCCTTCAAGACGTAGCCCGAGGCGCCCGCGTCGATCGCGCGCAGCACCGACTCCGGATCCGCATGGACGGAGACCGCGATGACGCGCGTGGTCGGGCTCGTGCGCAGCACCTGCGACGTCGCCTCGACGCCGTCGAAGCCCGGCATCGCGACGTCCATCAGCACGACGTCGGGCGACGTCGCCTCGACGAGGCGGATCGCCCCCGCGCCGTCGCTCGCCTCGCCGACCACCTCGAGGTCGGGCATCTTCTCCACCAGAGCACGGATCCCGGCCCGGACCAGCACGTGGTCGTCGGCGATCACGATGCGGATCGGCGCCATCGCGCCCGTACTACTACGCACGCATCGTGCCTGCGACGAGGGCACGCCGTTTGTGGATCAGGGTTTGGAGGAGATTCGGTCGGGGTTTCCCCGAGATCGCCCGAGCATGCTCTCCAGCCGGGCCAGGTTGTCGCGCGTGCCGTCGTTCCGCGGGTCGAGACGTGCGGCCGCGCGGAAGTGCACGAGCGCCGCCTCGTAGTCGTGCCGGCTCGCGAGGATCGCACCCAGGTTGTTGTGCGTCTCGGCGTCGTCGGGACGTACGGCGAGCGTACGCTCGTAGTACGTGCGCGCCTGGTCGACCTCGCGCTCGACCAGGCTCACGCGGCCGAGGCCGCGCAGCGCGAGCGCGTCGTGCGGATCGCGATGCAGCACCTGCTCGTAGCGCCGTCGCGCCTCGTCGGTCGCGCCCGCGGCGAAGGCGAGGCTGCCGGCCAGACGGAGCGCCGCGACGTTGTCGGGATTCACCTCGAGCGCGCGCACGACGAGCTCTCCCGCACGTGCGAGGTCTCCCGCGGCCGCGGTCTCGTCCGCGTGGCGCGCGAGCGCGCTCGCGACCAGGTCGTCGAGGTTGCGCTCGCGCTGCTCCCGCAGCCGCGCGCGTCGCGCCGGCTCGAGCGGCACGCTCAGCACGGCCTCGAACGCGTCGAGGTGCGCGCGCACGAGAGGTACGAGCTGCAGCTCCGCGGTGCGCGAGCGATCGGCCCGGCCCGCCGCGTGCTCGAGCACCGGAAGGTCGTCGACGTACGGCTCCGCGTCGCCGGCGAGGGCGGCGAGACCGCGCTCGCCGGCGAGGAAGCCGGCGAGCAGCACGTCGGGGCGGTTCAGCGCGGCGGAGCGGTCGCCCCAGTGCGCGACGTCGAGATCCGCGCGCAGCAGCGGATCGCTCGCGACGGCGTCGAAGCGTCGCGGGTCGATCGGCAGCGCGTCGCCGCGGACGCCGATCAGCAGCAGCTCCGAGGTGTTGTACCACAGCAGGCTCGCCGGGAAGGCGCGTCGGAAGGTCGCGACGACGCGGCGCAGCTCGCCGGGCTCGAGGAAGGCGAGCGGCACGAACTGGCAGAGGAGCCCGCCTTCGCGCAGCCGCGCGCGCGCGTCGCGGTACAGCTCCTCGGTATAGAACGAGGCGACGCCGGGACGCAGCAGCTGGCCGACCTCGAGCGAGATCACGTCCCAGCGGCGCAGGGAGTGCCGCAGCACGTTGCGTCCGTCGTCACGCAGCAGCCCGACGCGCGGGTCCGCGCTCCAGGCGGCATCGAAGTGCTCCGCGAGCACGTCGAACACCGCGGGCTCGATCTCGACCACGTCGAGACGCTCGATCGGATGGATCAGGAAGCGGCTCGCGGTCTGTCCGGTGCCGGCGCCGACGACCAGCACCGAGCGCGCTTGCGGATGCAGCAGCATCGGCAGGTGCGCCGCCACGACCTGGTGCGTGCGCCGGTCCTCGCCCTGCCACCAGCGGTCGAGGCGCAGCTCGAGCACGCCGTTGCGCCGCACCACCGCGACGTTGGCGGCGTTGCCCTCGCGCTGCGCGACGAGCACGCCGCCATCGGCGAGGAAGTCCGCCGGCACCCGCGTCGGGAGCAAGCCCGGGATCGCGAGCCACGCCGCGACGGCGCCGGCCGCGACCACCGCGGTGCGCGCGCGTGCCCGCGGCGCCGCGTACAGCATCCAGGCGGCGAGCCCGACGGCGACGCTCACGGCGGTCGCCACGAGCAGGCTCGCCTGCAAGCCGAGCACCGGCAGCCCCGCGAAGCCGGCCGCGAGCGACCCCGCGATGCCGCCCGAGGTGTTCGCCGCGGACACCCGGCCGACGTGCGCGCCGAGCGCGCCGCCCGACGCTGCTGCTGCGCGCACCGCGAGCGGGAAGGTCGCGCCCGACAGCACGGCCGCGGGAAGAAAGGCGGCGAGGCACGCGAGCGGCTCGCCGCCGAGGCGCTGCCACGCGGCGGGCGGCAGGAGCAGCAGCGCGAGCACGTAGAGACCCGCCAGCATCTGCAGCGCCCCGAACGCGCGTCCGCTGTCGCGCGCGCCGCGCGCGAGACGGCCCGCGACGAGGCTCCCCGCGACGATGCCCAGCAGCACGGCCGTCAAGCTCAAGGTGTAAGTCGTCACCGTGCTGCGCACGACGAGCGCCAGGAAGCGCGTCCACAGCACCTCGTAGGCGAGCACGGCGAAGCCCGCGCCGAAGGCGAGCGGGAGGACCGCCGTGGCAGGGCCGCGCTCCGCCCCCGGCTCGTGCGGCGTGGTCGCCGGACGCTGCGCCCGCTCGCGCACCGCCAGCGCGAGAAGCGCCGCCGCGACGTTCGCCGCGGCGCCGGCGAGGATCGTGCGCGTCGTGCCGAGCCCCGGGATCAGCACCAGGCCCGCGGCGAAGCAGCCGAGCGCGGCGCCGAGCGTGTTGACGCCGTAGAGCAGCCCCACGGAGCCGACGATCCGCCCCGGCTCGGCACGCAGCTGGCTGCAGAGCAGCGGCAGCGTCGTGCCGATCAGCACGGTCGGCGGCAGGATGACGGCCGCGATCAGCAGCGCGCGCAGCACGGCGCGCGCGGCGGCGCCGTCGGGAAGCGCGCGGTGCACGGCGCCGTACAGAGGGTCGGCGGCCTCGAGCAGCGCCGGCGTCGCGATCGCGAGCGCCGCGAGCGCGAGCTCGGCGCCGGCGTAGAGCCGCATCGGCCGGGTGATGCGCGGCACCAGCCGCCCCGCGAGCCAGCTTCCGAGCGCGAGCCCGGCGAAGAACACCGCGAGCAGCGTGCTGGTCGCGAGCGACGCGGAGCCGAACACGAGCGCGCCGCCGCGGATCCACGCCACCTCGTACGCCAGCGCGGCGGCGCCCGAGAGCAACGCGCACGCGTTCGCCAGCAGCGCGCGCGAGCGCTCCCCGCGCC
>JBFMAS010000269.1:0-3837 GCA_040755575.1 Thermodesulfobacteriota bacterium | reverse complement strand
CTCGCCGACGCCGGGGTGCTCGGCTGGGTCGCGCACCTCGGCGGCGAGATCCGGCACGACGAGATCCGCCTGGCGTCGCGGGCGCCGGAGGCCGGCGCGCGCACGCCGCCGCCCGGCGCGGGGGCGGACGACGACTGACGCGCCGTCCCGCGATGCCTAGCGCTCGGCGCAGCCCCTGGCCGTCCCGCCGGCGCTCACGCCCGCTCGACGCGCACGCCGCCGGCGGGCGCGAGCGTGATCGCGCGCCGCTTCGCGCGCTCGGGCGCGCGCGCCACGAGCCGCAGCTCGGTGCCCGCGATGACGCACGCGAGCACGACCTTCATCTCGTAGAGCGCGAACGCCATGCCGAGGCAGCGGCGCACGCCGCCGCCGAACGGGAAGAACGCGTACGGGCTCGTCCGCGCGCCGACGAAGCGCTCGGGGTCGAAGCGGGCGGGCTCGGGCCAGAGGTCTTCGCGGTGGTGGACGAGGTGGATCTGCGGCGCCACCGCGACGCCGGCCGGCAGCCGCCAGCCCGCGATCTCGACCGGCTTCTTGACGAGACGCCCGACGTCGTCGAGCACCGGGTTGATCCTGAGCCCCTCCTTGATGACCGCGTCGAGGTACTCGAGGCGTACGAGGTGCTCGGCCGCGAGGGGCGCTCCGGCGAGCACGACGTCGAGCTCGGCGCGGAGCCGCGCCAGCACGGCCGGCGTGCGCAGCACGTGGTGCAGCGTCCAGGCGAGCGCGGTCGCTGTGGTCTCGTGCCCGGCGAGGAGCAGGGTGATCATCTCGTCGACGAGCTCGTCGTCGGCCATCGCGCGGCCGTCGTCGTAGCGGGCCTCGAGCAGCATCGACAGCACGTCCACGCCGCCGTCCGGCCCTCGCGCGCGGCGGCGCGCGAACTCCGCGACCAGGATGCGCTCGACCTCGCGTCGCGCGCGCAGCAGCCGCGTCCACGGCGACAGGCCGCCGAGCTTCACGCGCAGCGCGGGGACGAGCCACAGCGGGTTCGCCGCGGCGCGCACCAGGTCGCGCAGCCGCTCCCGGAGCTGCGCGTACTCCTCGCCTTCCTCGAGGCCGAACACGGCGCGCAGGATCACGTCGAGCGTGACCGCCTGCATCTCGTCGTGGAAGCGGAACGGCCGGCTGCGCGGCCAGCGCGCGATCGCGCCCTCGGTCACGTCGCGCATCACCGCGGCGTACGCCTGCATGCGCTCGCCGTGGAACGGCGGCATCAGCAGGCGGCGCTCCTCGAGGTGGCGCTCGCCGTCGAGCAGGAGCAGCGAGTGCCAGCCGAGGAGCGGCCCGAGCTGCCCGTTCGCCTCGCCCGCGTGCAGCTCGTCCGTGCCGCCTGTGAAGATCTGCTTGACGGCGTCCGGGTGCGCGAAGGCGACGATCGGCGGCGCGCCGGGGAAGCGGATGGTGAAGGCGTCGCCGAAGCGCCGCCGGCAGGCTTCGAGGTACGCCGTGGGGCGCAGCGCGAGGTGGAGCGCCTGGACGACCGCGGGCAGGCGCGGGCCGCGGGGCAGGGCGGTCGCGCGCGCGGTCGAGGGCCCGGCATCCGCGTCGTTCGTGGCGCGGGGGCGCGGTCCTGGGTCGTGCGTCGCGCGGGTCGCGTCGAGGATCGAAGCCTCGGCCGGCTCGGTCATGCGGCACCTCCGGTGCGGCGGAAGCACGCCGTGCGCCATCGTGCACGTCGCGCGGGCGCGTCGCCGCGACGTGCGGGCTGCAGCGAGCGTCGTGCGCTCGCCGCAGCTCGGGTCCTGCGGGTCCGCCGTGCTCGACGCCCGCTGCCGGCTCAGGCGAGCAGCTCGCAGCCCGAGGCGAGGACGTGCACCACGTCCTCGCGCACGAGCGCGCCGGCCGCCTCGTCCGCGACGCGCGTGCACACCGCGAGCACCGTTCCCGGCGCCATCGCGAAGCCCTCGCATGCGTGCGCGGCTCCGATCACGGGCGGCTCGCTGCCGAGGCCGACGCCGCGCGCGATCACCGAGGCGGGCAGCGGCTCGCCGCAGGCGGCGTAGGCGTCGACGAGGTCCGCCGAGCCCGCCCCGGGACGGCACGCGGCGAGGAGGCGCGAGCGCAGCCGCTCCGCTCGGCGCTCGACGGCGGCGAAGCCGGCCGGCGGTGAGCCGCCCGGGCAGAGCACCGTGCGCGCGACGGTGCCCTCGTACCCGTCGAGCAGGACCCCGGCGCGGATCGCGACGACGTCGCCCGCCGAGAGCGGCCGGCGCTCCCCGCCGTGAGCCGATTCAGGCGACCGCGACCGTGCGGCCGGCGACGCGACGCGGAACGTCGCCTCGACGGCCGGGATCGGCGCGCCCGCCGCGGCCGCGTGCTGGGCAAGCACGCCGCGCAAGCGCGCCTCGTCCGCGCCCGGCCGCAGCTCCGCCACCGCCGCGTCGAGCGCGCCGCGCGCGATCGCCAGCGCCGCGCGGATCGCCGCCACCTCGTCCGCCGTCTTGCGGCGCCGCGCCGCCCACAGCGCCGGGCCGCCGTCGACGATCGTGGCGTCCGGCGCCGCCGTCGCGAGCAGGCGTGCGGCAGCGTGATTCCAGCCGTCGACGCCGATGCGCCGCGCCGCGCGCAGGCCGGGGATGCGCGCGAGCCGGGCGGCGAGCGCGTCGGGGCTCCAGGTGAGCGCGTACAGGTTCGAGCGCGGCACCTCCGGCGGGATGCCGGCCTCGCTGGTGCTGAGCAGGTGCACCTCGCGCGTCGCGCGCACGACGACGCAGCCCGGCCCGAAAGGCCGCGGCCCCGCGAGCCACAGCCGCGCCGCGCCCGAGACGTAGCGTGCGTTGGCCTCGCGCCCGAGCACCAGCGCGTCGAGCGCGTGGCGCTCCATCTGCTCGAGGCAGCGCGCGAAGCGCTCGCGGCGCAGCCGCTCGTGGTCGATCGCGGGAACGTCGCTCATGTCTCGTCAAGCAAAGGGCGCGTACGGATGCGACGTCAGCCGCTCGAAGCCGCTCTCGGTCACCACCACCGACTCCTCCGCGCGGTGTCCGCCCACGCCGTCTTGCCAGACCACCGGCTCGAGGACGAGCACCACGCCGGGCTCGAGGACCAGCGTCGCGTCGAACGCGTCGCCGAGGTCGGTGCCGACGAGCGGCATCTCCGCGCTGTCGAGGCCGGCGCCGTGCGCGAGATAGAGATGCTCGAGCCACGGGCGGCGCGGCTCGCCGCGCGCCGCGGCGCGCGTCAGCTCGGCCCCGGTCGCGCCGGGGCGCACCAGCTCCAGCACGCGCTCGACGGCCTCGCGCCAGCGCGTGAACAGCGCGCGCTCCGCCGCGCTCGGCGCGGCGTCGACGAGCCACGTGCGGCCGAAGTCCGACACGTAGCCGTGGTAGGCGATCCCCGTGTCGACCCAGACGACGTCGCCCGCGGCGAACGCCTCGCGCCCCGACGGCAGCGGGAAGGCGACCTCGCCGTTCACCGTGAACGGCCCGTCGGCGCGCCGGCGCGGCACCGGCTGCCAGATGGGATCGACGACGTTCGCCGTCGCGCCGAGCTCGAAGACGCGGCGCAGGAAGAGCGCGGTGAGCTCGTGCGGCCGCACGCCCGCCCGCAGGTCGTGCTGCACGTCGAGCATCGCGCGGTCGTTGATCGCCTGCGCGCGCCGCAGGCACGCGACCTCGTCGGCCGTCTTGACGGCGCGCGCCGCGGCGAGGGCGGGCTGCGCATCGGCGATCTCGGCGCCGGGCAGCAGCTCGCCGAGCCGGAAGTGCATCGCGACCGTCGGCTCGTCGACGCCGATGCGCGCGCCCGCCGCGCCGCCCAGCAGATCGGCGACGCGGCCCGCGAGTGCGCGGACGCCGTCCGCGCACTCGGGATGGAGCGCCTGGTGCACGTAGCGCG
>JBFMAS010000268.1:0-3442 GCA_040755575.1 Thermodesulfobacteriota bacterium | reverse complement strand
CGGCGGCACGGCGCCGGTCGCCTCTTCCCAGGCGCGGCGCACGACGAAGTCGCGGTCGAGCCGCACGAAGAGCGGGATGACGAACGGCTCGAGGTGCGCGTCCTTCGTGAGGCGGGTGCGCTCGAGCGTCTCGTCGAGCGTCCAGCCGCTCGCGCGCGCCGTCTCGCCGGCCCGCCAGAGCTCGACCAGGAAGCCGCGGAAGCGGTCGATGCCGGCGCGGTCGGTCACCGCGCCGTGGCCCGGGATGACGCGCTCGAACGGCAGCGCCTTCACCGCCTCGAGCGTCGCAGGCCAGCGCTCGACCGAGCCGCCCGCCTCGAGGTCGACGTTCGGGTAGCGGTCCTCGAACAGCAGGTCGCCCATGTGCACGACGCCGTCCTCGACGAACAGCGCGACCAGGTCGCCGTCGGTGTGCCCCCGCCCCGGGTGCACGAGCCTTATCGTCTTGCGCCCGAAGCGCAGCACGTGCTCGTCGTGGAAGGTCTCGCCGGGGACGAAGCCCTCGCGTCCCTCCCAGAAGTCGCGGTCGCGCTCGAGGAGATGGCGGCGCGTGCGCTCGGTCGCGACGATGCGCACGTGCTCGGCGAAGCCAGGGTTCCCGTGCGTGTGGTCCGAGTGGTAGTGCGTGTTGACGATCGCGACCACCGGCTCGCCGGTGAGCTCCTCGGCGAGCGCGCGGACGCGCTCGCCCTGCAGCGGGAAGGTCATGGTGTCGACGACCACCGTACCCTCGCCGGTGCGCAGCACGCCGACGTTGCCGCCGAGGCCGAAGATCACGTGCACGTCGTCGGTGACGCGCTGGTGCGTGAGGTGGGTGATCTGCCGGTAGACGTAGATGCCGGCGGCGGCCGCCGCGACGACGACGGCGAGCGTGATCCAGGCGAGGGTGCGGCGCACGTGCGGCTCAGTGCGCGAGGTGCGCGGCTCGCGCGGTGGCGCTCGCGCGCGGCGCAGCGGGCGGCGACGCTGCGAGGAGTCGGCTTTCGTGGCGCGCGTCGGACATCGGCGTTCCTCCACGCGGCCCCGGCCGCGTGGTCCTGCAAGAGCACAGACGAGGGGCTCGCGGCAATCGCGGCGCGCGCAGGACGCTGGGCGATCCTGGAACGATGCCCTTCCTCGTCAGCGACGATTGCACGATGATCGCAGCAGCCGTCCAATGTGACGTTGATCGAATAGCGAAGGGGTTCGGGCACGGTCAGGCGCTGCAACTCGAGCCGCAATCCACGGCATGGCACGCTGCGGAGTGGGCCGGTGGATGCGTCGCCGATCGGAGGACAGCATGATCACGCTCTACGGCTTCGGACGCATCTTCCCGGAGGGGCGCGGCGAGACGAAAGACCTCCGGGCGCAGTGGGCGCTCGAGGAGACCGGGCTGCCGTATCGCGTCCACGCGCTCGACCACACCGGCGGCGAGCTCGACAGCGACGCCTACGGCCGGATCAGCCCCTTCCGCCAGGCGCCGGTCATCGACGACGACGGCTTCGTGGTGGCCGAATCGGCCGCGGTGGTGCTCTATGTCGCCGAGAAGGCCGGCAAGCTGATCCCGGGCGACGTCCAGGGCCGCACCCGCGTCGTCCAGTGGTGCTTCGCCGCGGCCAGCACCGTCGAGCCGACCCTGCTGTGCATCGACTTGATCGGGATGTTCGACGGCGCCAAGGCCGCACACGAGCTCCACACGGAGGTGCCCAAGATCGCCCGCCGCTGGCTCGGCGACCTCGAGCGCCGCCTCGAAGACCGCGAGTGGATCGCCTGCGCCGATTTCACGGTGGCCGACATCCTGATGGCCTGCGTCCTGCGCGGCATCCGCAAGACCGACCTGATGGAGCCCTTCCCGAGGCTCAGGGCCTACTACGAGCGCTGTCTGGCCCGCCCGGCGTGGCAGCGCACGCTGGCGCTCTACGCCGAGCGACTCGGCGTGAAGGTCGACGACGTCCGCTAGAGCGTCGATCCTCGTCACGACGCGGCGGCACCCCGGTCCGACGCGAGCAGCCAGGTGCGAAGTTGCTTCACGCGCACGCCCGGTGCTCAATGAGCGGCGACACATTCAGCCACGCAGCACGATCACCGAGGAGGCAGCACGTGTTCGTCGTCACCAACCGCATCCCCGTCACCAAGGCGTTCGAGGCCGAGTTCGAGGACCGCTTCAAGAAGCGGGCGCACCTGATCGACCGGTCGCCGGGGTTCGTCAAGAACCTGGCGCTGCGACCGGTCAAGCGGCGCTTCAACCACCAGACCGGTGCGATCGAGGAGCGCGAGGAGCAGGGCTACTACCTGGTCCAGACCTACTGGGAGTCGGAGCAGGCGTTCTGGGACTGGACGAACAGCGAGTCCTTCCGCATCGCGCACGGCAACCGGCCGCCGGCGGAGATGTTCGCGGGGCCGAGCGTGCTCGAGATCCACGAGGTCATCCAGACGACCGAGCACGCCGACGCGAAGCGCTGACACTCCGGCGGTTGCACGAGCGGCGAATTGGCACCGCCCTGCGACCGCCGATTGGCCCTTCCCGCACGCAGCCCCTCCGACTACGGTCCGCGCATGGCCGAAACCAAGCCCACGAGCGACGCCACCTTCGCCATCACCGAGCGCACGCGCGTCCGCCGGCTGCCGCAGCGGGCGAGCCACGAGCGCGCCGCCGTCGAAGCGATCCTCGACGCAGCACCCGTGTGCCACCTGGGCTTCGTCGAGGACGGCCGTCCCTTCGTCATCCCGACGCTGCACGCGCGCGTCGGCGACACGGTGCTCGTGCACGGCTCGAGCAAGAGCCGGACGCTGTGCGCGCTCGCCGACGGCGCCGAGGTCTGCCTGTCGGCGACGCTCATCGACGGGCTGGTGCTGGCGCGCTCGGCCTTCCACCACTCCGTCAACTATCGCTCGGTGACCCTGTTCGGGCGCGCGCGAGCGGTGCTGGAGGACGAGCCCAAGCTCGAGGCGCTGCGCACCTTCACCGAGCGCTTCCACCCGGGCCGCTGGGACGAGGTGCGCCCGCCGAACGCTGCCGAGCTGAAGGCGACGCTGGTGCTCGCCCTGGCGCTCGAGGAAGCGGTCGCGAAGGTGCGCAGCGGCGGGCCGCTCGACGACGAGGAGGACATGAGCTGGCCGGTGTGGGCCGGGGTGGTGCCCCTCGCGCTGGTCGCCAGAGAGCCGATCCCCGACCAGGGTCTCGCCGCCGGGCTCGAGCTGCCGACGTCCCGGCGCGCCGGCGACGCGTGGCAGCCGGCGCGCTAGCCAGCGCGGCTACCGACAGCGCCGTCGGCCCGCTAGCCTGGCGGGCCATGTCGGAAGCGATCTTCATCCCGCAGGACGGCCTCTTCCTCCCGACGGCGCTCGCGCGCGGGCCGTGGAGCCCCGACGCGCAGCACGGCGGCGCGCCCGCGGCGCTGCTGGCGCGCGCCGTCGAGCGCTTCGAGGACGGCGAGCGTACCTTCGTCGCCCGCTTGACGAT
>JBFMAS010000267.1:0-10527 GCA_040755575.1 Thermodesulfobacteriota bacterium | reverse complement strand
GCCGCGCGCAGCCGCAGCGCGCCCGCTGCTCGCGTTGCGCGGCGTGACCTGCCGCTATCCGGGCGCCGCCGCGCCCGCGCTCGCCGGCGTCGACTTCGACGTGCGGCCCGGCGAGATCGTCGCCGTGATGGGCCACAGCGGCGCCGGCAAATCGACGCTCCTCAAATGCTTGACGGGCATCGTGCCCGGCTTCGAGCACGCGGAGGTGACGGGCGAGCGTCGCGCGTTCGCCGAGCCGCTCGAGGACGTGCGGCCGGGCGACCTCGCCGGGCGCGTCGGGATGGTGTTCCAGGACTTCGAGGCGCAGCTGTTCTCGACCAACGTGAGGCTCGAGGTCGGCTTCGCGCCGCAGCAGCTCGGGCTGCCGCGCGGCGAGATCGCCGCACGCACCGTGCGGGCGCTCGAGCGCGTCGGGCTGTCGGGCTTCGACGCGCGCGACCCGGCGACGCTCTCGGGCGGCGAGAAGCAGCGCCTGGCGCTCGCCGGCATCCTGGCGCTCGCGCCGAGCGTCGTGCTGCTCGACGAGCCGACGACCGACATCGATCCCGAGGGCAAGCGCACGGTCCTCGCCCTGCTGCGTGCGCTGCGCGACGACGGCGTCGGCGTCGTCATCGTCGAGCACGAGATCCTCGCCGCGCAGGCGGCCGACCGGCTCGTCCTGCTGTCGGACGGCCGCGTGCGCGCCGACGGTCCGAGCACCGAGCTGCTCCGCGAGACGGAGCTGCTCGCCGCGTGCGGCGTGCGTCCTCGGGACCTCGACGTGCTGGCGCGGCGGCTCGGCGTCGACGGCGGCCTGCAGGACGTCGACGCGGCGGAGGCGCAGCTGCGCCGCCGCGGCTTCGCCGCGCGCCCGGGGCACGAGCGGCGGGACGCGCAGCCGCCGGCCGCGGACGAGACGCCGCTCCTCGAAGCGCGCGACGTGCACTTCGGCTACCCGGACGGCGCGGTCGCGCTCGCCGGGGTGTCGCTGCGCATCCGGGCGGGCGAGTTCGTCGCGCTCGTCGGCCAGAACGGCTCGGGCAAGACCACGCTCGCGAAGCACCTGAACGGGCTGCTGCTGCCGACGCGCGGCACCGTGCTCCTCGATGGCGCCGACACGCGGACGCTCGCGCTCGGCGAGATCGCGCGCCGCGTCGGCTTCGTCTTCCAGGACCCGGATCACCAGCTCTTCTCGCCCTCGGTGGAGGAGGAGGTGGCGTACGGGCCACGCCACCTCGGGCTCCCGCCGGACGAGCTCCGCGCGCGCGTCGAGCGCGCGCTCTGCGTGTGCGGGCTCGGCGAGCGTCGCGACGAGGACCCGTTCCTGCTGCGCAAGGGCGAGCGCCAGCGGCTCGCCGTGGCGTCGATCCTCGCCATCGAGCCGCGCGTCCTGATCCTCGACGAGCCGACGACAGGGCTCGACTGGCGCGAGCAGCTCGCGGTCCTCGACCTGCTCGCGCAGCTCAACCGGGCCGGCGTGACGATCGTCGTCATCTCGCACTCGCCTTGGCTGGTCGCCGAGCACGCTGCGCGCGCCGTGCTGATGGCGCGGGGCCGCGTGCTGTTCGACGGCCCCGTGGCGGAGCTGCTCCGCGCGGGGGAGGCGCTGCGCGCGGCGGCCTTCGTGCTGCCCGATGCGACGCAGCTCGGCCTGCGCTTCGGCGTCGCGGCGCGCTCCGTCGCCGAGCTCGCGGCGGCGCTCGAGCTCCACGGTGCGCCCGCGTGACGTCCTCCTTGTTCCTCGACCGCGCGAGCGTGCTGCACGGCGTGCACCCGCTCACCAAGCTGTTCGCCGCCGCGGCGTTCTTCGTCGCCGTCTTCTCGCTCGAGCACCCGCTCGCGATCGCGCCGTACGCGGCGGCGCTCCTGGCCGCAGTCGTGCTCGGGCGGGCGACGCCGAACCTGCTCCGGCTGCGCGCCCTGCTGGTCGTGATCCCGCTCGGGACGGTGCTCGTGTGGACGTTCTTCTTCCGTGGGCCGGACGCCGCGGCGGGCTCTGCGTTCCTTCGCCCCTCGCGCCTGGGCTTCGTGTTCGGCCTCGGCATGGGGCTCAAGCTGCTGAGCTTCCTGCTGCTCAACGTGGTGCTGCTGTCGACGACGCGCGTCGAGGAGCTGACGTTCGCGTTCACGCGGCTCGGCCTGCCGTATCGCGTCGGGTTCGCGCTCACGCTGGCGTTCCGGCTGGTGCCGCTGTTCGCGGACTCCGCCGGCACCGTGCTGCAGGCGCAGCGCCTGCGCAGCCTCGGCGCCGAGGCGCGCGGCGTCCGGGCGCGGCTGCGGCAGACGGCGCCGGTGATCATCCCCGTGTTCATGGGAGCCTTGCGGCGCGCCGACCAGATGGCGATCGCGCTCGACATGCGCGGCTTCAGCCTGCCGGGGCGCCGTCAGCCGTTGATCGAGCGGCGCCTCGGCGTCGCGGACGTGCTCGCGGCGCTGGTCGCGCTCGCGGCGCCCGCGGCCGCGTTCGCGATGCGCGCGGCGGACCTGGGTCTGGTGGGCCGCTGAGCCCGACACCGTCTTGACACGTCGCAGGCGTTCCGTACCTACAGGCCACGAGGCTTTCGCCCGAAAATGATCAGGGGAGGCATGCAGAGACGCCGGGTCGCCGTCACCGGCCTCGGGGTGGTGAGCCCGCTCGGCTGCGGCGTCGAGCGCAACTGGCAGGCGCTCGTCGCGGGACGCTCGGGCATCACGCGCATCACGCGCTTTCCCTGTGACGACTTCCCGACCCGCATCGCCGGTCAGGTGCCCGACTTCTCGGCCGACCAGTACATCGAGAAGAAGGACCGCAAGAAGATGGACGTCTTCATCCAGTACGCGCTGGGTGCCGCGACCATGGCGATGGAGGATTCGGGCCTGCACATCGACGACGCGAACTCCGGCCGCGTCGGCTGCATCGTCGGCGTGGGGATCGGCGGCCTCGAGTCAATCGAAGAGACGCATCTGAGCTTCCTCGACTCCGGCCTGCGGCGGCTGTCGCCGTTCTTCATCCCGAAGCTCATCGGCAACCTGGCGCCCGGGCAGATCTCGATGCGCTTCGGCGCCAAGGGGATCAACTACGCGCCGACCAGCGCTTGCGCGTCGGGCGCGCACGGCGTCGGCGAGGCGTTCCGCCTGATCCGCGACGGCTACCTCGACGCCGCGATCGCCGGCGGCGCCGAGGCCGCCGTCACGCCGCTCGGCGTCGGCGGCTTCAGCGTCATGCGCGCGCTGTCGATGCGCAACGACGAGCCGGCGCGGGCGAGCCGGCCGTTCGACCGCGAGCGCGATGGCTTCGTGATCGGCGAGGGATCTGCCATCGTGATCCTCGAGGAGATGGACGCGGCAGTGGCACGCGGCGCGAAGATCCACGCCGAGATCGTCGGCTACGGCGCGAACGCCGACGCCTTCCACATCACGCAGCCGGCCCCCGAGGGGCGCGGCGCGGCGGAGTGCATGCGGCTCGCGCTCGAGGACGCCGGCATCGAGCCGACCGAGGTCGGCTACGTCAACGCGCACGGCACCTCGACCGAGCACAACGACGCCAACGAGACCACGGCGATCAAGAAGCTGTTCGGCGAGCACGCCGCGCGCCTCGCGGTCAGCTCGACGAAGTCGATGACCGGCCACCTGCTGGGCGCGGCCGGCAGCCTGGAGGCGGTCTACACCACGCTCGCGCTGCGCGAGCAGGTCTTGCCGCCCACGATCAACTACGAGAACCCCGACCCGGCCTGCGACCTCGACTACGTGCCGAACGAGTGCCGGCGCGCCGACGTCGAGATCGCGATCTCCAACTCGTTCGGCTTCGGCGGGACGAACGCCTGCCTGGTGTTCCGCCGGCCGCCGGCGTCCGGCGGGCGCTGAGCGCCGCCGCACGCGACTCGCCACACGATGCGATCATGAGCTTCTCGGATCTGCTGCGCCGCCAGCTCGTCTTCATCGTCGGCAAGGGCGGCGTCGGCCGCACGACGGTCACGCTCGGCATCGCGCTCGAGGCGGCGCGGCGCGGCGAGCGCGTGCTCGCGGTGGAGCTCGAGGGAGCGCGCGGCCTCGCGGCGGCGCTCGCGGCGCAGCGCGACGCGACGCATCCGCCGCCGGGCCTCGAGCGGATCGAGTACATGGCGATCGACGGGCGGCGCGCGCTCGAGGAGTACCTGTCGCTCATCATCCCCGTCCGCCGCCTGCTGAAGACGGTGTTCTCGAGCACCGTCTACCAGTACTTCGTCGCGGCGGCGCCCGGGCTGAAGGAGCTCATGACGGTCGGCAAGCTGTGGTACGAGGCGGACCGCCGCAACCCGAAGGACGCCCCGGCGCGGGAGCTCGTGCTGGTCGACGGGCCGGCCACAGGTCACAGCCTGCAGTACTTGCGCATGCCGCAGGCCGCGCTCGATGCGTTCGGCAGCGGGCTCGTGCACCGCGAGGCGGAGCGCGTCGTCGGCCTGCTGCGCGATCCGGCGGCGACCGGCGTGGTGGTGGTGACGCTGCCCGAGGAGATGCCGGCCAACGAGACCTGCGACATGTACCGGGGCCTGAGCGAGCTGCAGATGCACACGGCGCTGCTGGTCGTGAACCAGCTCCACACCGCGCCGTGCACGCGCACGGAGCTCGACGACATCGGCGCTCGCCTCCGCAGGCACGCCGGACAGCCCCGCGGCAGGCGCAAGGAAGGTAAGGACCACGGCGACGCGCTCGTGGCCGAGATCCTGGCGCGCGCCGAGGAGGAGCTCGGCTGGGCCGAGATCAACGCGGCCCACGTGCAGCGGCTCGCGAGGGAGATTCCCGTGCCGACCGTCAAGCTGCCCTACCTCTTCAACGAGGAGTTCGGCGCGGAGGAGGTGTGCCAGCTCGGCCGCGAGCTCGCGGCGCAGCTCGACGCCGGCGCCGGAGCCGCGCGCTCCGCGCGCGCGGCGCGCCCGCGTTGAGGGAGCGCATGGCGACGCGCGGCAACGTCGAGATCGCGGAGCTCGTCGCCCGGCACAAGATCGTCGTGTGCTCGGGCTCCGGCGGCGTCGGCAAGACGACCACGGCGGCGTCGCTCGCGCTGTGGGGCGCGCTCGCCGGCCGCAGGGCGATCGTCCTCACCATCGACCCCGCGCGCCGGCTCGCGGACTCGCTCGGCGTCGGACCGATCGGCAACACGCCCGTCGAGGTGCCGCGCGAGGTGCTCGGACGCCTCGGGCGCGAGGTGCGCGGCACGCTGTCCGCGATGATGCTCGACCAGAAGGGGAGCTGGGACGAGCTCGTCGAGCGCCACGCGCCGCCGGATGCGCGCGCGCGCATCCTCGAGAACCGCTTCTATCGCCAGCTCTCGCAGAGCTTCGCCGGCTCGCAGGAGTACATGGCGGTCGAGCAGCTCGGCGAGCTCGAGGCGAGCGGGCGCTACGACCTGATCGTGGTCGACACGCCGCCGACGCAGCACGCACTCGACTTCCTCGAGGCCCCCGAGCGCCTGCTGGCGTTCCTCGACCGCAAGATCGTCAAGTGGTTCGTGCGGCCGTCGTTCTCCGCCGGCTGGTCGACGCTGCGGACCATGAACCGGACGGTCGGCTTCCTGCTGCACAAGATCGAGGACGCGACCGGGGTCACGGCGCTCGCCGACGTGACCGACTTCTTCGGCGCGATGAGCGGCCTGTTCGAGGACTTCGAGCCGCGCGTGCAGCGCGTGACGCAGCTCCTGCGCCAGCCGGCGACGGCGTTCGTGCTGGTGGCGGGCCCGGACGAGCAGGTGCTCGGCCAGGCGCAGTACCTCGCCGCGCAGATGTCGGCGCGGGGCATGCCCCTCAAGGGCGTGGTGATGAACCGCGTGCACCCCCTGGTCACGCACGACGGCGTCGCCGACTCGGTGGACGCGGTCACCGCGCTGCTCGAGGCCCGCCTGCGCGGCGAGCAGCCGAGCTCGACGGCGCCGCTCGAGCGGCCGCGCCGCTCGACCAAGGCACCTGCGACGGTCGCGGTCGCGCGCACCTCGCTCACCGAGCGCCTCGCGCGCAACTTCGTCGCGTACCAGACGCGCGCGCGCGGCGACGCGGTGCGGATGGAGATCTTCCGTCAGGGCCTGCCGCGCGGCGTGCCGCTGGTGCAGGTGCCGAACCTGGCCGGCGACATCCATGACCTGTCGGGCCTGCTCCTGCTGCACCCGCACCTGTTCGGCGCCCGCGCCGCTTGACGCGGCCGGCGTGCTGCTCAGCCGACGGCGGCGGAGTCCGTGGCGGGCGTCGTGGCGGCGTCGCGCTCGGCGACCGGCTGTGCCACGCACCACTCGAACGTGCCGTAGACGCCGCACGCGCAGCGGTCGCGCCACTCGACGCTCTCCCGCCCGCAGCGCCGGCACGCGTAGGCGAACGGGCGATGGCCGCCCATGGCGGCGCGGCCGAGCAGCGTCGCCGCCTCGCGGTCGTGCCCGCGAGCGAGCGCCAGCTCGCCGGCGACGAGGTCGCGCTCCGGCGTGACGTCGACGCCTTCCGCCCGGTACGCCGGGGTATCCTTGACCAGCTCCGCGAGCTCGGCCTCGGCGGCCGAGTGCTTGCCCGTCGCGACGAGCGTGCGCGCGAGCGCCAGGCGCGGCGCCGCGAGGCGGTTGCCCGCGCATGCGTCGCGCAGGATCGGCAGCGAGCGCTCCGCCTGCCCCGTGCTGGCGTGCAGCGCGGTGAGGCGCTCGAGCAGGACGCCGCTCGGCTTGCGCCGGATCGCGTCGCGGTAGAGGCGCTCGGCCGTCCGCACGTCACCCGCCGCGCGCGCGCGGCCCGCGAGCGCGACGATGGCCGGCAGGAAGTCGGGCGCTTCGCCGAGCAGCCGGCGCAGCGCGTGCTCGCCGCCCGTGGCGTCCGCGTCGGCGGCGCGGTAGCGCATCGCGAGCAGCGTCTCCTCGGCGTCCGCGCGCCGCACGGGCTCGCGCTCGACGGCGACGTGACGCTGCGCGACCTGCACCGCTTCCGTGAAGCGGCCCTCGGCCGCGAGCGCGGCGCAGAGATCCGCGAGCAGGCGAGGGCTGTCGGGCTCGAGCCGCGCGGCCTCCTGCAGCCAGTCGATCGCCGCGCCCGCGTTGCCGCGGCGCAGCGCGAGGAGCCCGAGATGGTGCAGCAGCTTGGGCTCGCTGCCGAGCTGGCTGCGCGCCGCCTCCAGGAGCCGCCGGGCGGTCTCGAGCTCGCCGCACGCCTCGTAGGTGCTCGCCAGCGCGAGGACGGCGTCGAGGTCGCGCGGGTGGTGCTCGACGTAGCGCTGCAGGGAGCGGGTCGCGGTGTCGAAGTCGCCCGACCACAGGCGCCGGTGCCCTTCCTCGCGGACCCTGAGCATCGCCTGGTGGCGCCGGTCGCGGCGCTGCTGGCGCCAGCTCGACACGCTGCTCACGCTCGAGCGCAGCATGCCGCCGAGCAGCACGAGGCCGGCGCCGAGCGCGAGCGAGCCGAGCACGAGCGCCGCCATCGGCAGCTCGACCGACGACTGCGGGCCGAGCAGCAGCGAGACGGTGTGCCCGTTGTGGTAGAACAGGTAACCGACGCCCCCGCCGATCAGCGCGACGAGGAGAGCAACGGCGAGGCGACGCAGCAGCGTCTACCTCGTGCTGTCGGCTTCGCCGGCGGCGGCCGCGGCGAGGCCGGTCGACGACGACGGCGGCAGCGCGCGCCGCGGCGCCTGCGCCCAGAGCCGTTCGAGGTCGTAGAAGTCGCGCACCGGAGCGTAGAAGACGTGCACGACGACGTCGCCGAAGTCGAGCAGCACCCACTGGCCGTGGCGCAGCCCTTCGACCGCGAGCGGCCGGTAGCCGGCCTTGCGGCACACCTCCTCGACGTGCTCGGCGATCGCGCGCACCTGGGTGTCGGAGCGCCCCGAGACGATGACGAAGTAGTCCGCGATCGAGGTGTGCTCGCGGACGTCGAGCAGCACGAGATCGGCGCCCTTCTTGTCGAGCGCCGCTTCGGCGCACAGCACGGCGCGGTCCCAGGTGGAATCGTTGCTCTGCTTGCGCGACGGGGATCGGGTCACGGCGGGGCGAGGGCTCCCTTCAGGCGTCGTTGCACGCCGTTGCTCAAGCCGTCCTCGACGCCCCGTACAGGCCGTGCGCGGCGATGTACTCGACGACGGCATCGGGGGTGAGGAAGCGGATCGAGCGCCCCGCGGCGACCGCAGCGCGCAGCGCCGAGGCGGAGACGTCGATGGCGGTCACCGGCACGAACTCGAGGCGATGGCCGCTTTGATGACGGAAGCTACCGATGTCCGACACGTAGCAGAAGGCCCCTTCCGCGGCAATCTGGGGTGACGCGATCCGCAGCGCGTCGGGACCTTGCGCGACGTCGTGCGGCGGGCGCGAGGTGACGATCAGGTCGCACTCGGCCGGGATCTCGTCGTGGCGGTGCCAGGTGTGGAAGTCGCGGAAGGCGTCGAGGCCGACGATGACGGCGAACTCGCGCCGCGGATGGCGCGTCTTCAGGGCGCGCACGGTGTCGATGGTGTACGACGGGCCGCTGCGCTCGAGCTCGATGGGCTCGGCACGCAGCCCGCTCGCCCCCGCGAGCGCGAGCTCGAGCATGCGCAGCCGGTCCTCCGCGGGCGCGACCCCGACCGCGTCCTTGTGCGGCGGGGTGCTCGCCGGCAGGAGCCAGACCTCGTCGAGCCCCGCGCGCTCGCGCACCTCCTCCGCGGCGCGCAGGTGGCCGAAGTGCACCGGGTTGAAGCTGCCGCCGTAGAGGCCGGTGCGGGAGCCGCTCAGCTCTCGCCCCGCACGGCGCGCCGCTCAGCGCACCTGGCCATCGCCCTGGACGACGTACTTGTAGGTCGTGAGCTCGCGCAGCCCGAGCGGCCCGCGTGCGTGCAGGCGGTTCGTCGAGATGCCGATCTCCGCGCCGAAGCCGAACTCGCCGCCGTCGGTGAAGCGCGTCGAGGCGTTGACGAACACCGCCGCCGAGTCTACCTCGCGCGCGAAGCGGCGCGCGGCCGCGCGGTCCTCCGTGACGATGGCCTCGGCGAGGCCGGTCGCGTGCGCCGCGATGTGCTCGACCGCCTGCGCCAGGTCGTCGACGACGCGCACCGACAGGATCAGGTCGAGGTACTCCGTGTCCCAGTCGGCGTCGGTCGCGGGCTTGGCGTCCGTCAGGATCGCCCGGGTGCGCTCGCAGCCCCGCAGCTCGACGCCGCGCTCGAGCAGCGCCGGCGCGACGGCCGGCAGGAAGTCCGGCGCGACGTCGCGGTGGACGAGCAGCGTCTCCATCGCGTTGCACACCCCCGGGCGCGAGGTTTTGGCATTGACGCAGATCGAGACGGCCTGCCGGAGGTCCGCGGCGCGGTCGACGTAGGTGTGGCAGATGCCCTCGAAGTGCTGGATCACCGGCACGCGCGCCTTCTCGTGGATCGCGTGCAAGAGGCTCGCGCCGCCGCGCGGGATGATGACGTCGATCTGGTCGATCGCGCCGAGCATCTCGTCCACGGCGGCGCGATCGGTGGTCCGCACGAGCTGGATCGCGCCCGGCGGCAGACCCGCATCGCGCAATGCACGCTCGGCGACGTCCGCGATCGCCGCGTTGCTGGCGATCGCCTCCGAGCCGCCGCGCAGCAGGGCGGCGTTGCCGGACTTGAGACACAGCGCCGCCGCGTCCGCGGTGACGTTCGGACGGGACTCGTAGATCACCCCGACGACGCCGAGCGGGACGCGTACCTGCGCGATCTCGAGCCCGTTCGGGCGGCGCCACGTCGTCACCGTCTCGCCGACCGGATCCGGCAGCTCGGCGACCTCCTCCAGCGCACGCGCCATCGCGTCGATCCGGCGCTCGTCGAGCGTCAGGCGGTCGCGGAAGGCGCTGGTCGCGTCGCGCAGCGCCGCGAGGTCGCGCTGGTTCGCCGCGAGCAGCCCGGAGGTCTCCTCGCGCAGCAGGCGCGCGAAGGCGCGCAGCGCGGCGTCCTTGGTCGCGGTCGAGGCGAGGCGGAGCGGCCGCAGCGCCGCGCGCGCGGCGAGCAGCGGCTCGGCGATCAGCGAGGTCGGCCTGTTCACGGCCGCCACGTTAGCATTCTCGCCTCGTCCGGCGCTCGGGGCCCGTTTCGCCGCTCGTTCACGGCGTGCGGGCGCCCGAGGCGAGGCGCGGCTCGTCGGCCCCCGACAGCACGACCAGGTCGTTCCGGTGCACGATCGCGTCGCCCATCTTGTAGCCGAGGATCTCCTCGACCTCGCCGCTGCGCTTCCCCGCGATGAGCACGGCCTCGCCCGAGCGGTAGCTGACCAGGCCGCGGGCGAACTCCTCGCCGTCCGGGCCCACCAGGCTCACGCAGTCGCCGGGCTCGAAGCGCCCCGTGACCGACAGGACGCCCGACGGCAGCAGGCTCCGGCCGCGGCTCGTCACCGCCGCGACGGCGCCCGCGTCGCACTGCAGCACGCCCTTTGGCTTGACGGTGTAGGCGATCCAGTGCTTGCGCCGGGCGAGCCGGTCGGCGAGCGGCAGCACGAGCGTTCCGGCGTCGGCGTGCGGGTCGAGCGCCTCGGCGAGCGTGCCGGGGCGGCGCCCGTCGGCGATCACGACCGCGATCCCGGCGGCGCGCGGCGTGCGCGCGGCGAGCCGCGTCGAGCGCAAGCCCCCCGTGCCG
>JBFMAS010000266.1:0-3616 GCA_040755575.1 Thermodesulfobacteriota bacterium | reverse complement strand
GCCCTGGTCGATGCGGTCGTCCTGGACGTCCTGCCGCTCCTGGATCGGGCCGGCAGCGGCGAGCGAGGGAGCGACGAGCAGGAGCGCGAGCGCGCCGGCCTTGACGATGCGCAAGCGCTTCGGTCTGCAGTCGGGTGTCATGGCGGACCTCCTTGCACGAAGGAGATGCGCCGGACCGTCGCTCGGTAAAGTCGTGCGGTCGCCGGCGGGCGGCGTCAGGGGAACAGCGCGCTCACCAGCTCGCCGACCGAGCGGATCATCTCCGCGTCGTCGGTGAGCGAGTTGGTCACCGCCACCGTGCACGCGCGCCGCGGCGCGACGCCCCGCGCCACGAGCTGGCCCGCGTAGATCAGCAGCCGCGTGCTCACGCCCTCGCCGAGCCCGGCGCCGCGCAGCGTGCGGATCTTCTCGCCGAGCGTCGCGAGCAGCAGAGCGGTGTCGGCGTCGACGCCGCTCTCGTGGCGGATGATCTCCGCCTCGCGGTCGCGCGGCGGGTAGTCGAACTCGAGGCTCACGAAGCGCTGCCGCGTCGAGTGCTTCAGGTCCTTGAGCACGCTCTGGTAGCCCGGGTTGTAGGAGATCACGAGCAGGAAGTCCGGGTGCGCCTCGATGGTCTCGCCGCGCTTGTCGATCGGCAGGATGCGGCGGTGGTCGGTGAGGGGGTGGATCAGGACGATCGTGTCCTTGCGCGCCTCGACGACCTCGTCGAGGTAGCAGATCGCGCCCGCCCGCACGGCCTGCGTCAGCGGGCCGTCGATCCACACCGTGTCGTCGCCCTGGATCAGGTAGCGGCCGACCAGGTCCGAGCCGGTCAGGTCCTCGTGGCACGCGACCGTGATCAGCGACGGCCGGCCGTCGCCGGACTTACGCGCGAGCAGCTTCTGCGACATGTACTCGACGAAGCGCGTCTTGCCGCAGCCGGTCGGCCCCTTGAGGAGGACCGGCAGGCGGCAGGCGTAGGCCTCGGTGAAGACCTCGACCTCGTCGCGGATGGGAAGGTAGTACGGCGCCTCGTCGCCGGGGGCCGCGGTGGGGAGGGCTGCGCTCACCCCGGGCTACTTAGTGGACGCCGGGCGCGGGCGCGATCGCGGTCGGCTCGACGCCGAGGCTGCGGATGGCGCGTACCCAGAGCTCCTCGGCGGCCGTCTGGAACACCAGGTCGAGGTCGAGCGGCGCGTTGAGCCACGACGAGCTCGCGAGCTCGTTGTCGAGCTGCCCGGGGCCCCAGCCGGCGTAGCCCAGGAAGAGCCGGCTGCGGTCGGGCTCGCAGTTGCGCGGATCGCCCTCGAGAATCCGGCGCAGCACGGTCGGCGAGTTCGACATGAACAGCCCGTCGCACACCTCGAGGTTGCTCGCGTCGGAAGGCGCCTGCCGGCACAGGAGCCAGCCGCGCTCCTGGCTCACCGGGCCGCCCTCCCAGACCGTCAAGGACGCATCGGATTCGATCGGCGGGTCGAGCGCGAGCAGCTCTTTCGCGGTCACGTGCACTGGACGGTTGACGATGAAGCCGAGCGCGCCCTCGTCGCTGTGCCTGCAGAGCAGGACCACGGCCCGGTTGAAGTTGGGGTCGTCCAGCTGCGGCATGGCGAGAAGCAGGCTGGGTGCGAGTCCTTCGTCCGCCATTGCAACCTCCCTGGGTGACTCAACGTAGCCCGTCGCTACCTCTGCCACAACGGCGCGCGGCACGTCGTGGCGCGCGTGGCTCGGCTCGTCAGTTCGCGAGCGCGGTCTGCGACAGGCTCTCGAGGTCCACGCGAGCCGGCGCGTACTCGGGATCGGCCGACAGGGCGAGCTCGAGCAGCGCTCGTGCGTCGTCGTGATCGCCCTGCCAGAGCGCGAGGCGCGCCAGCCGGTGAAGCTGCCGGACCTCGTTGGCGCGCGCGACACGGGCATTGTAGCGCGCCATCTCCGCCTCGTTTGCGCGGCCGGTGCGCTCGTACACCGTCGCGAGCAGCGCCCAGCCGTCCTCCCAGACCGGGTTCCGAGCGAGCAGCTCGTCCTCGAGCAGCGGGCGGGCGTCGTCCCAGCGTCCGGTCGCGACGAACAGCGCGGCGGCCTCGCGCGCGAGCGCCGCGTCGCCGTGGCCGGCGGCGGAGCGCAGCAGCAGGTCGGCGTCGGCTGCCGCCTCCCGCTCGCGGCCGAGCGCGGCGCGGGCGCGCATGCGGATCAGGCGAGCGCGCGGGTCCTCCGGCTGGTGCGCGAGAGCGGCATCCGCGTCCGCGAGCGCGGGCTCGGCGAGGTCGGCTTCGAGACGCACGGCGGCGCGCAGCAGGCGCGGCTCGAACGCGTCGGGCGCGAGCGCGACGGCCTCGTCGAGCGACGCGAGCTGGCTCTCGTAGGTGAGCGCCCCTCTGCGATCGAGCGCCCGCACCATGGCGACGGCGGCGGTGATCGCGTGTCCGGCGCGGCCGCGCTCGTTGGCGGCGAGGAGCAGCTTCTCCGCGACGGTGTAGTCCTGCCGCTGCGCCGTGTACGACAGCGCGAGCGCGGCCACCTCCTCGTGGTCGAAGCGCTCGGCGAGCCCTTCGAGCGCCGGCAGGAGCGCGTCGCTCGACGGCGCGAGCGCGCGCCAGTTCTCCGGCGTCGCGGTGCGGTTCGAGACCAGCGGCGCGCGCAGCTCGATCAGCAGGTTGCCGTCTGAGTTCGGCGCCGCCGCCCGCCGCGCGAGCGTGTCGACGTCCGCCGGCAGGACGCGCAAGAGGCTCCACAGATCCTCGGTCGAGAAGTTGCCGACGCGGCGCAGGTCCTCGCGGACCGCCTCGTCGAGCCGCTCCCAGCGCGGCAGATCGCCGGGGGCGAGCGGGCGCCGCATGGCGAGCAGCAGCACGTTCGCCCCCAGCGCCTGGTCGGCGAAGCCGTAGACGAACGGGAACTCGGCGCGCATCGCCGCCAGCACGGCGGCGAGCGACTCGGGATCCATGCCGTAGAGCTGCATCCACTGCATCAGGCGGCCGTCGGGCCGCAGCGCGCGGCTCGCGGCGCGGAAGAACTCGAGCGTGAACAGGTTCGCGACGCCCGTCATCCACGGGTTCGACGGCTGCGAGACGATCACGTCGTACGTGCGGTCGGTGGTCTCGAGGAACGTCCGGCCGTCGTCGAGGATCACGCGCACGCGCGGGTCCTCGAGCGGGCGTCCGTTGACGTCGTCGAACAGGTGCGACGCCTCGATCACCGCGGGCTCGATCTCGACGGCGTCGATGCGCTCGACCGTCGCGTGCTGCGCGACGGAGCCCACGGTGACGCCCGACGCCCAGCCGATCACGAGCACGTCCCGGGCGGGCGGCCCGAACAGCAGCGGGACGTGGGCGGGCAGGACCTGGTTCGGCATGTCGCCAGCGTTCGACGCGTCGACCTTGCCGTTCACCTTGAGCGCGATCATGCCCGCGAGGCGGTGCACCGAGATCGTCGCGTTGATGCCGTCGCGATAGTAGAGCAGCGACGGCTGCGATTCGCCGGCGAAGGGCAGCATCTCGACGTCGAACGTCATGTGCGCGTCGGGGCTGTGGAACACGCCGCGGGTGAGCTCCACGCGGTCGAACGGCAGCGGCCGCAAGAGCAGCGCGAGCGCCGCCGACGCGGTCGCGAGCGTCGCCGCGCGCACGACGGGCCCGCGACC
>JBFMAS010000265.1:0-28533 GCA_040755575.1 Thermodesulfobacteriota bacterium | reverse complement strand
CTCGGCGTCGTCCTGCTCGTCGTCCTCGTGCTCGGCCGCCACGCCGCTCGCGCCGGCGCCGCCCTCGCGCGTCGCTGCGGCGGGGCCGAGGAGCTCGCCGCGCGCGCGCCACATCCGGTGCACGGCCGCGAGCGCCGCCAGCGTGAGGAACGCGAGCAGCAGGTAGAGGACGCCCTCGGGCTCGTCCTGCACCTCGAAGGCGAGCTTCCTGAGCCAGCCCGCCGCGCCGTCGGGCGAGACCTGCGCGTCGGCGACGGCCGGCAGCATCGTCGTCCGCGGCTGCGCGCGATGCGACGACCGCGAGCAGGAGCACGAGACCCGCCGCCGCGGCCGCGCGCTTCACGGCGCGCGACGCCGCCGACGGCTCATCCGGCGGTCGGCACGCACTCGGGCGAGCTCACCGTCTGCTGCGACGCCGTGTCGACCACCCAGGCGCGCCAGCGCCGCTCCTCGAGGAACCACTCGAGCGTCGAGTCGCGCCAGTACTCGGAGGCGAGCTCGTAGTCGCGCCCCGGCTTCGCCTGGAAGGTGATCGTGCAGGTACCGTTGTCGTCCGGCTTCGCGCCGCCGCCGAACTCGTCCCAGAAGAACGCGACCTGGAGCGTCTGCGGGCCGGGCTCGAAGAAGAGGACGCGCTCGCGCGAGGTCGGCGCGCTGAACAGGAAGTTGCGGTCGGTCGCGTCGCGGAAGAGGAACGGAGCCTCCGTGCCGTTGACGCTCACGACGATCGCGTTCCAGACGCTCGCGCCCGCGCGATAGTTGATGACGCGGAGCTGCGCCTCCTCGTCCGGCGGCAGCTCGGGGCCGGGGTACGCCTTCAGCGTGGTCGCCTTCGCACAGCCCGTGACCACGGACGCGAGCGCGAGGGCGGCGGCGAGCCGCACGACGGCACGACCGGCGACGTTCATCGGGGACCTCCTCGCGGCCCTCCTACGCCGAGCCGGGCGAGCCGGCAAACGAAACCGGTCCGCGGTGCGCGTCAGGGGATCTTCGCGACGTGCTCCGCGACGCGCCACACCGCCATCTCGCCGACGAAGTTCGCCGTGTCCTCCTGCACGGGGTTCGGTCCCTGCGAGTGGCTCGCCATCTGCGCGAGGAAGTCGTCGTCGCTCGCGAAGTGCAGCTCGGCGAATCCGTCGTAGTCGATCGCCTCCGGGGACAGCTTCCCGTCGACGACGTTCTGCACGTACTTCGCGAGCCGCGCGCCGTGCTCGAGGACGAGCGCCGCGTGCGTGCCGAGCCAGTGCTCGACGAACGCCTCGTGCGTCATGCCGGGCTTGCGCTTCAAGCACAGCACGAGCTTCGCGCCGGGCGACGGCGCGGGCGACGCGCTCTCGTACGGACCGGGCCGGTCCGCGCCCTTGCGCACGTGCTCGGTGCAGTCGTACGCGTCCGCGCCGCCGATGAACTTCGCCACGTCCTCGGACACGACCCGGCGGCCTTCGGGCGAGTCGTAGAGGCGCTCGCGGTAGTCGTCGAGCGTCGCGAACGAGAGCTCGCCGATCGAGTCGAGCTCGCGCGGACCGGGCAGCAGACCGAGCGTCACCTCGTTCACCACGTAGCGCCGGAGCGCCGGGTGGTGGCGCAGCGCGATCGGCACGTGGCTCCGCAGGAGCTGCTCCGTGTAGCGCTCGTGCGTGACGTCGGGCCGGCGATGGCAGAGAAAGATCAGCTTGCGCATCACGCGTGACTAGGGCCGCGGCGCGGCCGGGGTCAAGCGAGCCGCTGCTTGAAGAAGGCGATGATCTCGTCGACCGCCTGCCGGGTCGGCTCGCCCTCGCGGTCGATCAGGTGCGCCGTGACCACGCTGTGCGGCGTCTTCATGAGCGCGTTGGGGTTCGCCGCCGAGTCGGGCAGCACCCGCCCGACGAAGCGGTCGCCGAGCGCCTTCTGGTAGGCGGCGAAGCGCTCCGCGCGGCAGAAGGTGTCGCCCTCGAAGCGGTAGGCGAGGACGGTCAGGTCCTCGCGGTCCATGCGCTCCTTGACCTCCGCCAGCTCGTCGGGCGCGATGTGCAGCCCCGCGCGGTCGTTCATCGGCAGCGACGGCTGCGAGAGCACCGGCGCGAGCATCGCCGGCTCGAGCATCATCGCGAGCGCGAAGTTGCCGGTGAAGCACATGCCGATCGCGCCGACGCCCTTGCCGGCGCACAGGGGGTACGCGTGCGCGGCGAGCGCGCGCAGCCAGTCGACGATCGGGCTCGACTCGTTCGCGGCGAACGCGCGGAACTCGCGGCTGACGCACGCCCGCGCGATCACGGCGATGCCGCGCAGGACGGTCGGCGGCCGCCCCGGGTCGCCGAACAGGCTCGGCAGCCACACCGTGAAGCCGGCGTCGCGCACCCAGCGCGCGAAGCGCGCGACCTCCGGCGAGATGCCGGGCATCTCGGTCATGACGACGACCGCGGGCCCGGTCCCGGAGACGAACACCGGCTTCCTCTTGCCGAGGAGCTCGATGTCGCGACGCTCGAAGTCCGAGAGCGGATCGCGCTCCTTCAGGCGCTCGGTCATGGGCGCGGACTCTGCACCCGTCCGGCGAGGAAGTCGAGGACGCCCGGATGAGAGACGCGGCGACAAAGGAAAAGCCCCCGGTTTCCCGGGGGCTTTTCGTCATGGAGCAGATGGGAATCGAACCCACGACCCCCACATTGCGAACGTGGTGCTCTCCCAGCTGAGCTACTGCCCCACGAAGGCTCGCTCCCGTCGCCGGGAGCCTCTGGGATCGGACAAGAGGGTCGTACCAGACCGCGCCGGCTCGCTTCAAGGTGGCTTCCGGGCGGCCGGGGCGCCGGCCGACCGGGCGGGCCGCCGGCGGCCGTCAGCCGCGGAGGAAGGCGAGCAGGTCCTCGTTGACGCGGTCCTTGAGCGTCGTGCACATGCCGTGCGGCGCCCCCTCGTAGACCTCGAGCGTCGCCTGCCGGACGATCTTCGCCGCGCGCAGCGCGGACGCGCCGAGCGGGACGATCTGGTCGTCGTCGCCGTGCAGGAGCAGCGTCGGGACGTCGATCCGCTCGAGGTCGGCGGTGAGGTCGGTCTCCGAGAAGGCCGCGATGCAGAAGTAGGCGGCGGGCAGGCCGGCCATCATCCCCTGCTGCCAGAAGGACTCGCGGACGCCCTCCGAGACCTTCGCGCCGGGCCGGTTGTAGCCGAAGAACGGCAGGCTGAGCTCCTTCCAGAACGTCGAGCGGTCGGCGAGGATGGCGGCACGGATGCGGTCGAACTGCTCGATCGGCGTGCCGGCGGGGTTGGCCGGCGTCCTCAGCATGAGCGGGGGCACGGCGCCGATCAGCACCGCCTTCGCCACGCGCTCGGTACCGTGCCGTCCGATGTAGCGCGCCACCTCGCCCCCGCCCGTCGAGTGCCCGACGTGGACCGCGTCGCGCAGGTCGAGCGCACGAACGAGCTCGGCGAGGTCGTCCGCGTAGGTGTCCATGTCGTTGCCGTGCCATGGCTGGCTCGAGCGGCCGTGGCCGCGCCGGTCGTGCGCGACGCAGCGGAAGCCGCGCTGCGCGAGGAAGAGCATCTGGTCCTCGAAGGCGTCCGCCGACAGCGGCCAGCCGTGGCTGAAGACCACCGGCTGCCCGCTGCCCCAGTCCTTGTAGTAGATCTGCGTCCCGTCCCGCGTCGTGATCGTTCCCATCGCTCGGCTCCTCCTCGGCGTGCACGGTCGGCCACGTGGAGCGCATCAAGCATGCAATCCGCCCCCCAGGCCGTCGCTGGCTCGGCCGTCCGTAGCAAGCCGCGCGCCCTTGCGCGTTCGCCGCCGGGACGAGACCTCGTCGAGGTCGGACGGCGCCGGCCAGCCGAAATGCCGGCACGCTGCCACCGCACCGGCACGTCGGCGTGCGTCTCGCGGCGCGCGCCGTGCGAGCACCTGCTGGCATCGCGCTTGCGGACGCTCGCGGCATGGCCGACCACGTGTCCGATTTCGACGCTGCCTTCGAGAACGAAGCGGTGCTGCCGGTGCAGTACGACGACATCGTTCGCGGCGATGCGCGGCCGCCCGAGCATCGGCTGCTGTTCGCCGTGCTCGAGGACGCGGTGCGGTGCTGGCAGCTCTACGCGTCGGCGACGAGCCCCGTCGGGCAGGAGATCTTCGGCGAGACCGCCGCGTGGTTCGCCTCGGACGACGACGCCTCGCCCTTCACGTTCGTCGCGATCTGCCACCTGTTCGCGCTCGACCCGGCATACATCCGCCAGGGCCTGCGCCGCTTCAGCGAGCGCCAGCGCGTGACCGGCACGCGGGTGGTGCCGTTCCGCGTGCGCCGGGTCGGCGGGACGCGTCACATGGTGGGCGGACAGGCACAGCGCATGCGGGCGCTGGGATGAGGATGAGATGCCGCGCGATCGCGCGTGGCGTCCCGCGGCCGGCCCGGCCGCGCGGCTCCGCCGCTCAGCGCGCACCGACGCGCTCGCGCTCCTCCTGATCGGCCTTGCACTCGATGCACAGGGTGGTCACCGGCCGCGCCTTGAGGCGCTCGACCGCGATCTCCTCGCCGCATTCCTCGCACAGCCCGAAGGTGCCGTCGCCGATCCTGCCGAGTGCCTCGTCGATCTTCGAGATCAGCTTCCGCTCGCGGTCGCGGATGCGCAGCAGCAGGTTGCGATCGCTCTCGAGGACGCCGCGATCCGTGGGATCCGGGAACCCCTCGGCATCGTCTCCCATCCCCTGAGCGGTACGTCCCGCCTCGCTCAACAGCTCGGCGCGACGGGCGACGAGCAACTCCCGGAAGAACTGCAGATCGGCTGGCTTCATAGGAACGAGCGGCCTTTCGAGCGCGTCGGCGGATGCTACCAGCGGGCCTGCGGGCAGTAAAGCTGCCGGCGTGTCGGCGCTCCGTGCCGCCCGCTCAGGTCTGCGCTCGCAGCGCGTCGCAAAATTGCCGCACGACGCGGGCCGGGTCGTCGGCGTCGAGGATCGCGCCCATCACCGCGACGCCGGCTGCACCCGCGCGGCGCAGCTCGGCGACGCGCGCCGGTGTGACGCCGCCGACCGCGACGACGGGAAGCGGCGTCGCACGAGCCACCTCGGCGAGCCGCGCGACGCCCTGCGGCGGTCCGTACGCGCGCTTGCTCGGCGTGTCGTAGACCGGACCGAACACCAGGAAGTCGGCTCCCGAGGCGCGCGCGATCTCCGCCGCCGCGTGCACCGAGCAGCCGATCGCCGGCTCCGCTCCGAGCAACCGGCGCGCCGCCTCGGCCGGCAGACCGTCGCCCGGAAGCTGGACGCCGTCGGCGCCGACCGCGAGCGCGACGTCGACGCGGTCGTTGATGATGAGCTTGACGCGCGACCGACGGCAGCGACCGAGCAGACGCTCCGCACGCGCGCACAGCGCCCGGCCGTCGAGGTCCTTGTCGCGCAGCTGCACCGCGCCCACGCCGGCGGCGATGGCCGCGTCGAGCACGCGCCACTCCTCGGGCGAGAACGCCGCGTCCGGCGCGGCGTCGGGGAAGCGCCGCCGATCGGTGACGAGGTAGAGCGGCGGCGCGAACGGCAGCTCGCGCGAGCCGCTCAGTCGAGCATCCCCTCGATCGGGCTCGACGCCGACGCGTACAGGCGGCGCGCGATCCGCCCGGCGAGGAACGACTTGCGCCCCGCCTCGACGCCGAGGCGCATCGCCTCGGCCATCAGCACCGGGTCCGACGCACCGGCGATCGCGGTGTTCATCAGCACCGCGTCGCAGCCGAGCTCGAGCGCGCGGGCCGCGTCCGAGGCGCAGCCGACGCCCGCGTCGACGATCACCGGCACGCGGCTCTGCTCGATGATGATCTTGAGGTTGTACGGGTTGCGGATGCCGAGCCCCGAGCCGATCGGCGCGGCGAGCGGCATCACCGCGGCGCAGCCGATGTCCTCGAGCTTCCTGCACGCGACCGGGTCGTCGGTGATGTACGGCAGGACGACGAAGCCCTCCTTCACCAGCACGCGCGACGCCTCGATCGTCGCCGGCACGTCGGGGAACAGCGTCTTCTCGTCGCCGATGACCTCGACCTTGACGAGGTCGCCGACCCCCGCCTCGCGCGCGAGGCGCGCGGTGCGGATCGCCTCCTCGGCGGTGTAGCAGCCCGCGGTGTTCGGCAGGATCGTGAAGCGGCTCGGCGGCACGTGGTCGAGCAGGTTCTCCTTGCCCGGGTCGGTGATGTTCACGCGCCGCACGGCGACGGTGACGATCTCCGCCCCGCTCGCGTCGATCGCGCGTCGCGTCTCGGCGAAGTCCTTGTACTTGCCGGTGCCGACGATGAGCCGCGAGCGATAGCTGCGCCCGCCGAGAACGAACGTGTCTGCCAACTTGCCTTCCTGTCTTCTTCCCGTCAGCCGCCGCCGACGAACTGGACCACCTCGACGACGTCGCCCGGCTCGAGCCGCGTCGCGGCGTAGCTCGTGCGGGGGACGATGTCGCGGTTGCGCTCGACCGCGACGCGACGGGTCGCGAGGCCGAGGTCCTCGAGCAGCTCCGTGATCGAGATCCCGCTGGCGACGGTGCGGGGCTCGCCGTTCAGCCGGATCTCCATCGCTTGCGACGATAGTGAGCAGGATGTGCGTTTACAACAGCGGCGCGGGCTGCCGCGGCGACTTCAGTCGGCCGCACGCGCACACGTCACCCGATCGAGCTCGACGAGGTAGATCCTCTGCCAGTCCGCCTTGAATGCCTTCTCGAGACGGACCAGCTCCCGACCGTCGAAGAGCCGCGAGGTTACGCAGCACCTCGACCGAGGTATGGCGCGCCGTAATCCAGGAGAGATCGGCGCGCAGGATCTCGTCACAGATGGCGCCGTCCGGGGCGGCCACGTAGCGCTCGAGAAGAGCGCTCGTATCCACGTAGAGGCTCACGTCGGTGAAGGCTCACTCGTCGCGGGCTTCGGCGATCACGTCCGCGACCCGGCCTTCGCTCGGCCGGGTCGCACCCTGGTGATCGGCAGATCCGCGCCCGCGGTGACCCAGCCCTCGGCGATCGCCTCGTCGAGATCCACGCGTCCCACGATCGGTCCGAGGACGGCCTTGGGCACACCGCGATCGGTGACCCGGATGACCTCTCCCCGTGCTGCTCTCTCCAGGTACGCCGACAGGCGCTGCTTCAGCTCTCGAACCCCGACATCCATGTGGACGCACTAGGGTTAGCTCGTGTCCACGTCAACGAGCAGCCCGCCGGAGCGCCACCGGCGCCGTGGCAGACCGTGCGCTGATGGGCATAGCGTCGTCGTCCTTTGCCGAGCCGGCCCCCGCTGCGAAGCGCGACCTCCGTCCCGGGCGACGTATGCATTGCAATGTGCCATACGTATCCGGCAGAATGAGCTGTATGAAGAAGACGCTGCACATCGACAGCGCGCTACTGGCCGAAGCCAAGGCGGTGACGCAAGCGGCGACGGACACCGAGGTCGTTCGCAGAGGTCTCGAAGCCCTGGTGCGTCAAGCTGCACATCAACGGCTGCGGGCGCTTCGAGGATCTGAACCGCAGGCGACCGAAGTCCCTCGGCGTCGGGAGCCGATCGAGCAGCCAGCCAAGCGGCCGCGTCGCCGTGGTCCAAAGCATCGCGCGGCCTAGATGGCGCAGGTCCTCGTCGACACCTCGGTGTGGATTCGCTTTCTCCGGGGCCGCGAGCCCTTCGCCGCAGAGCTCGACGCGCTGCTCGAACGCGAAGAGGTCCTTGGACACGAACTCGTGCATGGCGAGCTCCTCATCGGCGAATCGGCACGAAGCACGAGTCGACGCGAGCTGCTGGCCGCGTACGTCAAGCTCCCCTTTGCGGCCACGGTTGCTCACGACGAAGTCGTCGAGCTCGTGGTAGCGCGCGATCTTCGAGGCACCGGTATCGGCTGGCTCGACGCGCACCTCTTGGCATCAGCGCTCGTCTCGCGCGCGCGTCTATGGACGGACGATGAGCGGCTCAAACGCGCCGCGCTGAAGCTCAAGGTCGGCGGATAGCGCGCCATCCGCCGACGGATTTGCTGCAGGCGAGGTCACTCGCGACCGACTGTACGCCGCTCGCACGGTCGCGACGGCTCGGCGCAGCTCGCGGTCCGCGGCCTTGCAGGTGGCGGTGATGACCGGCGACCAAGAGCATGCGGTCCGCGTGGGTTCACGGGGATCGACGGCGGCGCCGGGCGCGACCGCTCGCAGATCATGGCACCCAAGCTGCGGGAGAACGACTTCGACGTCCGGCCCGACGGCCGCAAGGTCGCCGTGGTGTTCGACGGTGCGAGCCCGCGGCGCCTCGAGCACCTGCGCGTCGAGCGCTTCGTCGTTGGAAGGCGGCGACCTGCGCGACATCACCGGCGGCGACGGCGACGACGTGCTGCACGGCGGCGGTGGCAGAAACTCGATCGACGGCGGGCCCGGGATCGACGTCGCAGCGGAGGGCGAGATCGTCATCAACGTACCGTGATCGCTCCGCGAGCCGTTCAGCGGCTCCGGGTTCGAGCCGCGGCGGTGGATCGGGTTGCCGAGCAGCCGCGGCCGCGCGGCCCTGCTCCGCGACGCGATCAGCGAAGGAATGTGACGAAGTCCGGCGTAATGGCCGCGACGGTCGGCGTCCCCATGTGGCGCATCGCCGTCGCGAGCTCACGCCGGAGCAAGCGGAGCACGGCCTCGACGCCGGGCTCGCCGAACGCCGCGAGCCCCCAGAGGTACGGCCGTCCGACGCAGACCGCGGACGCGCCGAGCGCCAGCGCCACGAACACGTCCGTGCCCCGGCGGAAGCCGCTGTCGATCATCACCGGGATCCGCTCGCCGACGGCGCGCATGATCTCGGGCAGGACCTCGATCGTCGATCGCGGGTTGTCGATCTGGCGCGCCCCATGGTTCGAGACGATGATCCCGTCCACGCCGTGCTCGAGGCAGAGGCTTGCATCCTCGTGGGTGAGGATGCCCTTCAGGACGAGCTTCATCGACGTCGCGTCGCGGATGCGATCGACGTAGTCCCAGTCCAGCGTCAGCGCGTCGGAGGCGATCTCGATCGGGTCCTGGCCGAACGCGGTCAGGAGCCGGCCGACGTGCGCCGATACGTTTCTGCCGTGGCACTGCCGGCATTCCGGGTTCTCGACGCTCGGGAACGGGTCGCCCGGGCCGCGGAAGCGGCGCAGCCGGTCCTGGCTGCCGAAGCCGACGTAATCGACGGTCAGCACGAGGACCGGACAGCCGGCCCGTTCGGCGCGCTTGATCTGCAGCCACGTGAGCGGCCAGAGCTTCGGCGTGAGCAGCATGAACCAGACCGGCGCGCCGCGCGCTTCGATCACGTCGTCGAGCGACTTCGCCGAAGCCGTCGACAGGATCTGGAGCGAGTCGGTGCTCCTCGCCGCGCGCGCGACCGCGATCTCGCCGTCGGGATGGAAGGCCGTCTGCATCCCGGCAGGGGCCAGCGCGATAGGACACGCCATCCTGGTGCCCAGGACCTCGGTCGCCGTGTCGAGCTTCGTGACGTCGATCAGAAAGCGCGGACGAAGACCGAAGCGGCCGAAGCCCGCCCGGTTCGCGTGCAGCCCGCGCTCGTGATCCACGCCGGTCGCGAGGAGGGCGTAGTGAGCGGCCGAGAGCTCGCGCTCCGCGACCGCGCGGAAGTCGAAGATGTTGATCGCCTCGTCCGGAGAGGCGATGACCTCCCCGGGCGGAGACAGGTCGGGCTCGCAGTGCTCGGTCTCGCCGAACACCTTCTTCGGACGTGTCGCCAAGAGGAGCGGGCTGCCGAGCAGGAAGCGCAACACCTCGCGGCGGCTGGCGTGTCGACAGGCGACGGAAGGCATTGCACGACCATGAGCGTGCGGTCGAGTCGAGTCAAGAAAAAAGCGAAGCGTCTTTCGCTTTTGCGGTGGTTCGGCTAGCGTACCTCGTTCGATGCCCAGATCGCGAAAGGCGACCGCCGCGGGTCGCGCCCTGCCGTCGCCCCCGGCTCCCCGCGAGTTCCGGCAAGGCCGCGCGCGAGCGTCCCACCAGCGGATCCTGCGCGCGGCGCTCGAGCTCTACGCCGAGCGCGGCTTCCATGCGACGCAGACGCCCGACATCGCGCGGCGGGCCGGCATGAGCGTCGGAGGTCTGTACCGCTACTTCCGGGACAAGCGCCACGTCTTCCTCGAGCTCGTGCACCACACGCTCGAGCGCAACCGCCGCGAGCAGGAGCGCATGCTGGCGACGCTCGACGCTCGGGCCGCGAGCGGCGGAGTCGACCTCCGGCGCGTCGTCGAGGCCGCCGTCGACTGGACGTGGAGCGCCCTGCATGCGGCTCCGGCCGAGCTCCTCCGCACGTTCGCGGCCATGGCGTACGAGGACGCCGCCTTCGCGGAGCTGAACGACCGGTATGACCGCTACGAACGCGAGCTTCTGGCCCGCGTCCTCGGCAAGCTCACCTCTCGCGCGCGCATCCCGTCCCCGCTCGCGGCCGCCCGCCTCGTCGATCTCGTGATCCCGACGGTGGCGACCTGGGCCGCGCTTCATCCCGACCAGGCACGCGGGGTGAAGGAGGCGACGGTGGACATGATCCACAGGTACCTGTCGGAGGGCGGCGCGCCCGCGCCGCCGGCCCGAATCACGACGGCTCCGTGAAGTGACGGGTCGTTCACGCGTTGCCGAGCGCGTGACGCCGCCGCGCGCGATCGGGGTCGAGCGCCCCGCGACGGCAAGCGGCCCCGAGGCCCGCGCGGTCGTCCGCTACGCCAACCGCGCGCACGTGAAGCTCGCTTGACCGATCACGCCGCGTCCGCGACGGAAGACGTCTTCCGCGTCCCGGACGTCTCCTCGAAGCCCGACGTGAAGCCCGCCGGCACGGGCGTGCCCGCTCGAGCGAAGCCGACCCCGGGCGAGCGCAACGCATCGCCGACCGCCGCCCACGCTTGCTCGAACGGGGCACGGTGGTGACCAGGCGGCCGGCCGAGGCACGGTCCAGCGTGCGCCGGTTGCCGAGCGGACGCAGCTCGGGACCTTGCCCGCTTCCGTGGCTTCCAAGTACCTTTCCGAGTCGCATGGACCTCGTCGACCGTGATCACGCGCCACGGGCGGTGTGCAGCATCGACCTCGATGCGCTGCTGCACAACCTCGCCGAGGTGCGGCGCGTGACGGCGTCCGGGACGGCCGTCTGCGGCGTGGTCAAGGCGAACGCGTACGGGCACGGCGCGGTGCCGGTCGCGCGCGCCCTCGAGGCGGCGGGCATCGAGCACATGGCGGTCGCGTCCCTCGACGAGGCGCGTGAGCTTCGTCGCGCGGGCATCGCGTCGCCGCTGCTGGTGCTGGGCGGCGTCGCGCCCGCGTGCGCCGTCGAGGCGTCGGCGCTCGAGCTGTCGGTGGTCGTCTGGGACGCAGCGGCGGCGCGCGACCTCGCCGCCGCGCTTGGGCCCGAGCGGCGCCTGCGCGTGCACCTCAAGCTCGACACGGGCATGCACCGGATCGGCGCGCAGGAGGACGATCTCGACGGGCTCGCGGCCGAGCTGCGCGCGGCGAGGTCGCTCGACGTCGAGGGGGTGATGTCCCACCTGGCGTGCGCCGACGAGCCGCGGCACCCGAGCGTCGGCCGCCAGATCGCGGAGTTCGAGCGGCTGCTCGAGCGCCTCGCGGCGCTCGGCATCCGGCCCCGCGTCCGCCACCTGGCGAACAGCGCCGGCCTGCTCGCCGACCCGCGCGCGCACTTCGACATGGTGCGGGTCGGCCTGCTGCTGTTCGGCTGCGCGCCGCATCCGGCGCTCGCGGCACGGCTCGACCTGCGCCCGGTGATGCACCTGCGCACGCGCGTCTCGCAGGTGAAGCGCGTGCCTCCGGGCGACAGCGCAGGCTACGGCTGGACGTTCACCGCGCGGCGGGCGACGACGCTCGCGATCCTGCCCGTCGGCTATGCGCTCGGCTACCCGCGCGCGCTGTCGAACCGCGCCGACGTGCTGGTGCGCGGGCGCCGCGCGCCGGTCGCGGGCACGGTGTCGATGGACCACGTCACGGTCGACGTGACCGACGTCCCCGGCGTCACGGTCGGCGACGTGGTGACGCTGTGGGGCAGCGACGGCGGCGAGCGGATCGACGTCATGGAGCTCGGTGCGCGCGCCGGCACGATCGGGTACGAGCTACTCACCGGGGTCAGCTTGCGGACGCCGCGGACCTACGTTTCGAGCACGGAGCAGACAGGGAGGATCGGGGCGAGATGACTGCGACCACCAGCGCGACCCAGGGCGGCGCGATCAAGCGCGCGCTGCTGTCCGTGAGCGACAAGACGGGGCTCGTCGAGCTCGCGCGCGGGCTGGCCGCGCACGGCGTCGAGCTGCTGTCGACGGGCGGCACCGCGAAGGCGATCCGCGACGCGGGGCTGCCGGTGAAGGAGGTCGCCGACCACACCGGGTTCCCCGAGATGCTCGACGGCCGCGTGAAGACGCTGCACCCGAAGATCCACGGCGGTCTGCTGGGCCGGCGCGACCTGCCGGAGCACGTCGCCGCGATGGCCGAGCACGGCATCCCGCCGATCGACCTGGTGTGCGTCAACCTCTACCCGTTCGCGCAGGTCACGGCGCGCGGCTGCTCGCTCGACGAGGCCATCGAGAACATCGACATCGGCGGACCCTCGATGCTCCGCTCGGCGGCGAAGAACCACGCCGCGGTCACGGTGCTCGTCGACCCCGCCGACTACCCCGTCGTCCTCGAGGAGATGAAGCAGCACGGCGGCGCGACCACGCCGGCGACGCGCGCCCGTCTCGCGAAGAAGGTCTTTCGCACCACCGCCGCCTACGACGGCATGATCGCCGACTACCTGGGCCTCCTCGACCGCGCGGACGACGAGCCCTTCGGGGAGACGATCCACCTCCAGCTCGAGCGTCAAGCGCATCTGCGCTACGGCGAGAACCCGCACCAGCACGCGGCGCTCTACGGGCGCTTCCTCGACGTCTTCGAGCAGATCCACGGCAAGGAGCTGTCGTACAACAACATCGTCGACATCGACGCGGCGCTGCGGCTGATGATGGACTTCGCCGACGACCCGCGCGCGGTGCTCGCGATCCTCAAGCACAACACGCCGTGCGGCGTCGGCGCAGGGGACAGCGTGCTCGAGGCCTACCGCAAGGCGTTCGCAACCGATCCCGAGTCGCCCTTCGGCGGCATCCTGATCGCGAGCCGCACCTGGGACCTGCCGCTCGCGCAAGCCGTCGACGAGATCTTCAGCGAGGTGCTGATCGCGCCCGACTTCACGCCGGACGCGCTCGATCTCCTGCGCAAGAAGAAGAACCGCCGCCTGATGCGCTGGCACAAGGACCGCATGCCGCAGGGCGAGGCCGAGCTGCGCAAGGTGGTCGGCGGCATGCTGGTGCAGGACGCGGACGCGGCGCTCGAGGACGTCCGCCAGGCGAAGGTCGCGACCAGACGGCGGCCGACGGCCGACGAGCTCGCGGCGATGGACTTCGGCTGGCGCGTCGTCAAGCACGTCAAGTCGAACGCGATCGTCTTCGCGGGCCCGGACCGCACGCTCGGCGTCGGCGGCGGCCAGACGTCGCGCGTCGACGCCGTGCAGCTCGCGATCGACAAGGCGCGCCGGCAGAAGATCTCGCTCGCCGGCTCCGCGCTCGCGAGCGACGCCTTCTTCCCCTTCCCCGACGGCGTCGAGCACGCGCTCGAGGCGGGCGCGACCGCGATCGTGCAGCCGGGCGGCAGCGTGCGAGACGAGGAGGCGGTCGCGGCGGCCGACAGGCGCGGCGCGACCATGGTGCTGACCGGCGTGCGCCACTTCCGGCACTGAGCGACGCGTGGCGAGCACGATCGACGTCCTGCTGGTCGGCTCCGGCGGCCGCGAGCATGCGCTCGCGTGGAAGCTGCGCCAGTCGCGCCGCGTCGACCGGCTCTACTGTGCGCCGGGCAACGGCGGCATCGCACGGCTCGCCGAGCTCGTGCCGATCGCGGCGGACGACGTCGTGGCGCTCGCCGACTTCGCCGCGAAGAGGCGCATCGGCCTGACGGTCGTCGGGCCGGAGCTGCCGCTCACCCTCGGCATCGTCGACGCGTTCGAGGCGCGCGGGCTGCGCGTGTTCGGCCCGACGCGCGAGGCGGCGCAGCTCGAGGGCAGCAAGGCGTTCGCGAAGGAGGTCATGCGCGAGGCCGGGGTACGTACGGCCGGCTCGGAGACGTTCACCGACGCGACCGCCGCTCGTGCGTACGTCGACGCGCTCGGCGCGCCGATCGTCGTCAAGGCGGACGGCCTCGCCGCGGGCAAAGGCGTGTACGTCTGCGCGACATTAGATGAAGCGCACCTGGCGATCGACGATCTGATGCAGCAACGCATCTTCGCGACGGCCGGCGACATTGTCGTTGTGGAAAGGTTTCTCCACGGCGAGGAAGCCTCCTTCCTCGCCCTCACCGACGGCACCGACGTCCTCCCCCTCGCCTCCTCGCAGGACCACAAGCGGCTGCGCGACGGCGACCAGGGGCCGAACACCGGCGGCATGGGCGCGATCTCGCCGGCGCCGGTGGTCACGTCCGAGGTCGAGCGCACGGTCCTCGACGAGATCCTGCGGCCGGTGGTCGCGACGCTGCGCAGGCGCGGCATCGTCTACAAGGGCGTCCTCTATGCCGGCCTCATGATCGACGACGGCGTGCCGAGCGTGCTCGAGTTCAACGTCCGCTTCGGCGACCCCGAGTGCCAGCCGCTCATGCTGCGCCTCGCGAGCGACCTGGTCGACGCGTGCGACGCGGTGATCGACCGGCGCGTCGGCGAGCTGCGGCTCGACTGGGATCCGCGCGCGGCGGCCTGCGTCGTGATCGCGGCGCCGGGCTATCCCGGCGCGGTCGAGAAGGGCGTCCCGATCGATGGCCTCGACGAGGCGGGACGCGTTACCGACGCGATCGTCTTCCACGCCGGCACGCGGCGCCGCGAGGACGGCGCGATCGTCACCGACGGCGGTCGCGTGCTCGGCGTGAGCGCGCTCGGCGACACGCTGCAGGCGGCCGTCGACCGCGCCTACCAGGCAGTCGAGCACATCCGCTTCCCCGGCATGCAGGTGCGGCGCGACGTCGGCGCGCACGCGGTGATACGCCTCGCCGCCGGACGCCGCGGATGAGCGCCGACGCGGACGCCGCCGTGGCCGCGGCCGTCGCCGCCCTGCGCGCGGGCGAGCTGGTCGTCTTCCCGACCGAAACCCTCTACGGCGTCGGCTGCGACGCGCTGAACCCGCGTGCGATGGAGCGCCTGGTCGCCGTCAAGCAGCGCGGCGCCGACAAGGGCGTCGCGGTGCTGGTCGCGGACGTCGCGATGCTCGAGCTCGTCACCGACGATGTCGGCGAGGGCGCGCGCCGCCTCGCGGCGGCCTTCTGGCCCGGCCCGCTGACCATCCTGTTCCGCGCGCGGCCCGGCCTGCCCGAGCCGCTCGTCGTCGACGGCCGGATCGGCGCGCGCGTGTCGAGCCATCCGCTCGCGCAACGCTTGACGCGCGAGCTCGGACGTCCGCTCGCGGCGCCGAGCGCGAACCCGGCCGGCCGCGAGCCGGCGCACGACGTCGACACCGCGCGAAGGTACTTCGGCGACGCCGTCGCCTGCTACCTCGACGGCGGAACGATCGCGGGCCCGCCCTCGACGCTCGCCGACCCGGGCCCGCCGCTGCGCGTGCTGCGCGAGGGCGCGGTCGCACGCGCGGCGATCGAGGACGCGCTCCGGCGAGCCGACGCGACCACCCCATCACCCTGAGGAGCAATTCGTGGCAGTCATCCGTCCCTTCCGCGCCCTGCGCTACACCGAAGCCGCCGGGCCGCTCGGCGAGCTGGTCGCCCCGCCGTACGACGTCATCGACGCGGGCGAGCGCGACCGCCTCGCGCGCTCGAGCCCGGCCAACGCCGTGCACCTGGAGCTGCCGGTGGGCGACGAGCCGTACCGCGTTGCGGCGGCGCTGCTCGCCGAGTGGAAGCAGCGCGGCTGGCTCGCGAAGGACGCCGAGCCGTCGTTCCTGGTCTACGCGCAGCGCTTCACGGTGCACCAGCAGACGCACGAGCGCTGGGGCATGCTCGCCGCGCTCGAGCTGCAGCCGTTCTCGGCCGGCGTGGTGCTGCCGCACGAGCGTACGCTCGCGGCGCCGAAGGCCGACCGCCTGAGCCTGGTGCGCGCGACGCGCACCAACCTGAGCCCGATCTTCGGCCTCGTCGAGGCGAAGCTCGAGCTCGCCCGCCTGGTCGACGGGCTTGCTCCGCTCGCGACCTTCGAGGACCGCGCCGGCATCCGCCACCGGCTGTGGCGCTGCACCGAGCGCGCGATCGTCGACCGCCTCGTCGAGCGCGTCGCGCCGCAGCAGGTGTTCATCGCCGACGGCCACCACCGCTACGAGACCGCGCTGCACTACCGCGACGAGCGCCGCGCGAGCGAAGCCGCACCCGGACGGCCGCACGCATACGACTTCGTCATGACGTACGTCTGCTCGACGCTCGACCCGGGCCTCGTCGTCCTGCCCACCCACCGTCTGCTGCGCGGCGCGCCGGCGCACGACGATCTGCTCGCGCGGCTGCGAGCGACGTGCGCGGTCGCCGAGGTCGGCGACGCGGCGGCGCTGTCCCGCACGCTCGCGGCCCCGGCGCCGGACGGCCGGCAGCGGGTCGGCCTGCTGCGCAGCGGCGACGCCCGGGCCTGGCTGGTGCAGGCGACGGAGCGCACGCCGCTCGGCGGGCTCGCGCCGGAGCTGCGCACGCTCGACGTCTCGTTCCTGCACGAGGCGGTGCTGCCCGGCATCCCGGCCGACCGCTTCAGCTACACGCACGACGACCGCGAGGCGCAGGACGCCGTCGCGACGGGCGCCGCCGAGCTCGCGGTGCTGCTGCCGCCGCCGCGCGTCGCGGACGTGCTCGCGATCTCGCGCGCCGGCCTGACGATGCCGCAGAAGTCGACCTACTTCCATCCGAAGGTGCTGACCGGCCTCGCGTTCCACGAGCTTGGCTGATCCAGCGAAGGGGCACGCGGCGAAGCCGCGCGGGGGGCTCACTCCCCGCGCGCGCGCGGCGTCACTGCATCTGCGTCTGCGGCAGCGTGAACGGCGCCGTCAAGCGCGTGAGGCGCACGGGGCCGCCGCTCTCGACCGCCTCGAGCGCGGTGAGCAGCAGCAGCCGCTTGCGATCGAACGCGGGACCCGGCTGGCGGTCGATCGGCGGTCGCGCGACCAGCACGCCGAGCGGATCGACGGGCTTGCCGTCGACGTTCAGCTCGAGGTGGAGGTGCGGACCCGTCGCGAGGCCCGTGCGGCCGACGTAGCCGATGATCTCGCCGCGGCGCACCTTGCGGCCGACCCGCACGCTGCTCGCGACGCGCGACAGGTGCCCGTAGACCGACTCGTACGCCGACGGATCCGCGTGGTCGATGCGCACGGCGCGGCCGAGCTGTCCCTGCCAGCCCGCGTGCGTGACGACGCCGTCGGCCATCGCGCGCACCGGCGTCCCCTGCGGCGCCGCGAAGTCGACCCCGTAGTGCGGCCGGTGGCGCGCGAGCACCGGGTGCAGGCGCGACATGCTGAAGCCCGAGGTGATGCGCGTGAACTCGAGCGGGTAGCGAAGCTGCCCGCGGTCGAGCGAGCGCCCCTCGAGGTCGTAGTACGCCTGCGTGCCGTCCTCGGCGGTGTGCAGGATCGCGTTGTGCACGCGACCATGCGTGCCGATCTCCGCCGCCAGGATGCGTCCCGTCTGCACGACGTCGCCGTCACGGCCGATCGCCACCTCGTACACGACGCGGAACGTGTCGCCGCGCTGCAGCTTCTCGAAGTCGAGCTCCCACGCGAAGATGTCGGCGAGCTCCGCGATGATGCGCTGCGAGATGCCGGCCGCGGCGCAGTCCGCCGCCATGTTCGACTGTAGCGTGCCGGCGATGGCGCGGAACTCGGTCGACGCCGGGATCCGGGCGATGCGGGCGCGGATCTCGCGGTCCGCGCCACGCTCGGCCACGAGAACGTTCATCGGGTCGATGCGGTACTCGACGGCGGCGAGGGTGCCCGTGTCGCGCTCGAAGAACAGCGTCAACGAGCGGCGTGGGCTGATCTTGGCGAGATCAAAGGTCTTGCGCGTGCCGCGATGCCAGTCGTGCGCCTCGCGCACCCCGACGTCGTAGAGGCGCAGCAGGCTCGCGAAGGTGTCGCCGCGGCGCACGGTCACGTGCCGCTCGACGAACTCCGATCCCCGGTAGGCGGGCAGACCGTCGTTGCCGAGCGGAAGCAAATCGGCGACCGAGGACACGTCGCTTACCGGACGCATCAGCTTGACGACGCGACCGCGCTCGGGGCTCAGCTCGCGCAGCGCCGCGAGCGGCTGTTCTAGCAGCTTCGCGCCCAGCTCTGCACGGGCAAAGCGGCGCGCCGACGTCGCGTCGGCATCTTCGGAACGCGTTCGCCTCGATCCCGGCGAGTCGAGTGTACGAAACGCCGAGTCAGATCCGTCTATCGAATGCGCGAGCTGCGGAATGCCGAACAGCAGCAGTCCGAGCACGGGCGCGACCAACGACACGCGGACGAACCGACGTGCCGCCGGTAGTGGTGCGCGCGGCTGCAGCGGTGACTCCTCCCCTCAAGAGTGATGTCTTTGCTGTCAGTTGACCTTTCGGATGTCAACCCCCGCGCGGCACTTTGACGGGCCTTCACGCGGTGCCGCGGCGCGCACCGCGGCCGTGCGCGGCGCTCGCTGTGGCTGCCGCGTTCGCGCAGCGATATGGTCGGAGCAGAGCGATGAGACGCGGCATCGTCCTTCTCGTCGTCGCGGGCGCGTCGCTCGCGGTGCTCGCCGGCACCGCCGGATTGTACTTGACGTTCGGCTGGCGCAGCGAGCCGTTCGAGCCGCCGCTCGTCGTCGAGGTCAAGCGCGGTGAGCCGTTCTCGGCGCTCGCACGCCGCCTCGAGGACGCAGGTGCGGTCGCGGACGCGCGGCTGTTCGCGCTGCTCGCGCGCTGGCGCGGCGACGACCGCCGGATCCGCAGCGGCGAGTACGAGGTCGCCGGCAACTCGACCTCGGCGGAGCTGCTCGCGGCGCTGGTGAGCGGCCGGCAACGCCTCCACATGGTGAGGGTGCCGGAGGGGCTCACGGTCGAGGAGACCGCGCTCGTCTTCGAGCGCGCGGGAGTCGGCGACATGGCGCGCTTCCGTGCCCTCGCGCAGGACGCCGCCTTCGTGGCGACGCTCGGCCTGCCCACACCGAGGCTCGAGGGCTATCTCTTTCCCGACACCTACGCCTTCGAGCGCGACGCGACCGCGGAGGAGATCATCCGCCGCATGACGGCACGCTTCCGCGAGCAGATGACGCACGAGCTGGTCGAGGCGGCGCAGCAGCGCGGCCTGACGATCGACCAAGCCGTCACTCTGGCCTCGCTCATCGAGAAGGAGGCCGCGGTGCCGGCCGAGCGACCCGTGATCTCCGCCGTGTTCCACAACCGCCTCGCGCGCGGCATGCCGCTGCAGTCCGATCCGACGGTGCTCTACGGCGTCACCGCGCGCGAGCAGGGCCGCATCCGCTCGGCAGATCTCACCCGCGTCACCCCGTACAACACCTATCTGATCCCCGGCCTGCCGCCCGGCCCGATCGCGAACCCGGGTCGCGCGTCGCTCGAGGCCGCCGTACGACCGGCGTCGAACGTCACCGCGCTGTACTTCGTCGCGCGCAACGACCGCACCCACGAGTTCAACGACACGCTGGCGGCACACCAGCGCGCGGTGAACCGCTGGCAGCGCGGCAACGGGGCCGGGGCGACGGCAAGGGACTGACCTCGACGCGGTTTTCTTTCTCCTGCACGCCAAGGCGCTTGCGACGGAAACGGGTTTCGCCTACCCTTCGCGTCGCGTGGACCGCCAGGGCGAGATCGTCACGCTGACCAAGCGCCAGAAGGAGCTCCTCGACTTCCTCGAAGGCTACATCCGGCGCAACGGCTTCGCGCCGACGCTCGACGAGACCGGCCGGCATTTTGGCTTGACGTCGCTCGCCACGGTGCACAAGCACCTCACCAACCTCGAGGACAAGGGCTTCATCCGGCGGCGCTCCGGCATGAGCCGTGCGCTCGAGGTCGTGCCGCAGCGTCGGCGCGCGGAGGCCCTCGAGCTGCCGCTGCTCGGCATCGCGGCGGCCGGACGGCCGATCGAAGCGGTGCTCGACGAGAAGGTGTCGGTGCCCGAGGACCTCGTGCGCAAGCCGGACAGCTTCGTGCTCAAGGTGAGCGGCGACTCGATGCGCGACGACGGCATCCTCGACGGCGACCTGGTGATCGTCGAGAGCCGCTCGGTCGCCGACAACGGCGAGACCGTCGTCGCCGTGCTGAACGGTGCCGCGACGATCAAGCGCTTCTATCGCGAGCGCGGCGGGCGCATCCGCTTGCAGCCGGCGAACGACCAGGTCGCGCCGATCCTGTGCGGCGAGCAGGACCTCGAGATCCGCGGCGTCGTGGTCGCATTGCTTCGCCGTTACTGAAGCGACGCAACAGCGCGCGGAGCGCGCGGCCGGGCGAGGCGCGCGGGGCGGGGAGACGGCCCTCGATTCAACTGACGAGCCGGCAGTGCATCCAGCGCACCGCGAAGCGGAACGGGACCACGAAGTAGACGGCCAGCACGGCCGCGTGCACGAGCAGCATCGCGTGCAGGTCGCCGAGCGCGAGCGCGCGCGTGATCGCCACGCCGTGCGAGAGCGGCAGCGCCCAGCCGATCGCCTGCAGCGCTGTCGGCAAGGCGCCGATCGGGAAGAAGATGCCCGAGAAGTAGAACATCACCGACACGCCGAGCGTGAAGTAGTACGTGAAGTAGTCCCACGACTGCGCGCGTGCCGTGACGCACATGCCGATCGCCCCGAACGGAAGCCCGATCAGGAAGCCCGCCACGGGCAGCACGACGGCGAGCGGGCTCGCGAGCAGCCCCGCGAACAGCAGCACGAGCGTCATCACGGTCGCCGTGAGCAGGCACTTGCACGCCGCCCACAGGACGTCGCCGCCCATGATCTCGGTGAGCGAAACCGGCGTCGCGCGGATCGCCTCGTAGGTGCGCTGCTCGCGCATGCGCGCGAAGCTCGAGAACGTGGTCTCGAAGGTCGCGACGTTCATCACCGACGACGCGACGATGCCGGACGCGACGTACTGCGCGTAGGGATACCCGTCGATGTCGCCCACGAAGCGGCCGAGCCCCCAGCCGATGCCGAACAGGAACAGCAGCGGATCGCCGAGCGAGCTCACCAGGCTCGCGCGGTAGAAGCGCCGCCAGGAGAGGAAGTTCCGCCGCGTGACGCGGGCGACGGACAGCAGATCGAGCCGCGGCGCCGGCGCGCCCGGCGGGCCGCCGTCGCGCCCGCCCGACACGGCGACGCGCGGGACGTGCTGCTCGCTCGTCGCGGCGACCGTGGCTCCCGGTGCTCCGATGCTCGTCACGTCAGTCTCGCAGCTCGCGCTTCGTCAAGTGCAGGAAGACGTCCTCGAGGTTCGCCGCCCGGTGCAGGAACTCGCGGCCGGCGAGCGCGTCGAGCAGCGGCTTCACGTCCGCGCCCTCGTCGAGGTAGATCCGCAGCGCATCCTGCGTCGCCTCGACGCGCGACGCGAGGCCGGCTGCACGGTCGCGCAGCGCCTCCTCGTACGGCGCGAACACCTCGAACACCTCCCTGCCCGCCCACCGGCGGATGAGCTCGCGCGGCGTGCCCTGCGCGATCACCTTGCCGCCGTCCATGATCAGGATGCGGTCGCAGAGCTGCGCCGCCTCCTCCATGTAGTGCGTCGTCAGCAGCACCGTCGTGCCGCGGCGCGTGAGCTCGCGCAGCTTCTCCCAGACGAGGTGGCGCGCCTGCGGGTCGAGCCCGGTGGTCGGCTCGTCGAGCACCAGCAGCTCGGGCTCGTTGATCAGCCCGCGCGCGATCGACAGCCGCCGCTTCATGCCACCCGACAGCGTGTCGATGCGCGCGTCCTTGCGGTCGGCGAGCGCGAACAGCGACAGGAGCTCCTCGGCACGCGCGGCGGCGACGGCGCGCGGGATGCCGAAGTAGCTCGCGTAGACGAGCAGATTGGTCAGCACGCCGAGGTCCGGATCGAGGTTCTCGTCCTGCGGCACCACGCCGAGGCGCGCCTTGATCGCCCGCTCATGGGCGGCTCCGACCGGCAGGCCGAAGACGCGGATCTCGCCGCCGCCGAGCGGCGACTGGCAGGTGATCATGCGGATCGTCGTCGTCTTGCCGGCGCCGTTCGGACCGAGGAAGCCGACGCACTCGCGTCGTCCGACGGCGAAGTCGATGCCGCACACGACGGCGCGTCCGGAGAACTCCTTGTAGACGCCGCGCGCCTCGACCACGGCGTCTCGTGCGCCTTTCGCGACCGCCGCGCTCACGACGGCCAGCGGGGCCGCAGAAATCGTCCTTGGTTGCGGCTCCACCTGACCGACGGTAGCGTCCCGGGGGTGACCAGCCAAGAGGTCGCGCTCTACGTCCACATTCCCTACTGCCTCGCGAAGTGCCCCTACTGCGACTTCAACTCGTACGCCGCGCGGGCGTGGCCCGAGGAGGAGTACGCTCGCGCGCTGATCGCCGAGCTCGCGCACCGCGCGCGTGAGGCGCCGTTCGCCGAGGCGACGGTCTCGACGGTCTTCTTCGGCGGCGGCACGCCGTCGCTGTTCACGCCGCGGACGATCGCGCACCTGCTGAGCGAGGTGCGGCGCCTCCTTCGGGTGGCGGAGGGCGCCGAGATCACGCTGGAGGCCAACCCGGGCACGGTCGACGCGGTGCGCCTCGCGGGCTTCGTCGAGGCGGGCGTCGAACGGCTGTCGGTCGGCGTGCAGTCGTTCCAGCCGGCGCTGCTCGAGGCGCTCGGCCGCCGGCACACGGTCGAGGACTCGGTGCGCGCCCTGCATGCGGCACGCGAGGCCGGCTTCGCGAACCTCTCGCTCGACCTGATCTACGCCGTCCCCGGCCAGGACCTCGACGCGTGCGCAGCCGACCTCGCGCGTGCGGTCGAGGTCGCGCCGGACCACGTCTCGGCCTACAACCTGACCTACGAGAAGGGCACCACGATGCACCGCGACCTCGTCGCCGGCCGCATCCGGCCGGCGCCCGAGGAGCTCGAGGTGGCCATGTACCATCTCGTGCGCGAGCGCCTCGCCGCGGCCGGCTACGCGCAGTACGAGATCTCGAACTACGCGCAGCCCGGGCGCGAGGCGCGCCACAACCTCGCCTACTGGCGCGGGCTGCCGTACCTAGGGCTCGGCGCGGGCGCGCACTCGTTCGTGCCGCGCGCGCTCGACACGAGCGACGCGCCCGGCGCGTCGTGGGGTGCGCGCTGGGAGAACGTGCGCGACCCCAACCGCTACATGGAGGCGGTGCGCGCTACCGGCACCGCGGTCGGCGCGCTCGACGAGCGGCTGACGCGCGCGCAGGCGATGGGCGAGGCGTGCTGGCTCGGACTGCGCGAGCGGCGCGGCCTCGACGCAGCAGGCTTCGCCGCACGCTTCGGCGAGCCGCTGACGCGAGCGTTCCCGCACGTCGCCGAGCTGGTCGACGACGGGCTCGCCGAGTGGAGCGCCGCGGATCGGCTGCGCTTGACGCCGCAGGGCCTGCTCGTCGCCGACACGGTGTTCGCGTCGTTCCTCTGACGTCGGCCGGGCGCGATCGACGATCTCCCCGTCGCCTCTGGCGAGCGCGCCGGCTCACCTGATACGTGTGCCCGCCAATGGCGAAGATCTCACCGCGGCGATCGAAGGGGCGCACGCCCCGCAAGCCTCGCCACGTGCTGCTCGCAGACGACGGCTCGGAGGGCGCCGCGCGGGCCCGCGACTTCGCGCTCACGCTGGCCGCGGCGACGGGGGCCCGGCTCACGGCGGTCTACGTGAAGGAGCCGGCGGAATCCGATCCGGAGGCCCGCCGCAAGCTCGCCCCGACGCGCGCCGAGGCGGCCGCCGCCGGCGTGAAGTGCCGCGTGGTCATCGCGCGCCCCGTGGGCATCACCAATCCGGGGCGGCGGATCCTCGATGCCGCGCACCGCCAGCGCGCGGACCTGATCGTCGTCGGCGCGCGCGGGGCCGGCCTCACGCGCAAGCTCCTCGGAAGCGTCAGCAGCCACGTCGCCTCCCGCGCGCGCGGCTCGGTGTGCGTGATCCGCTGACCGCGGGGCGCGCCGCGGGCGCTCGAACCGTCCTCCTCGTCCGTTCGACGCGGTGCTCGCGTCTTCTCTTTGCTCGCGTGGAGGACCAGAGTCGGCTCTCGACCACGCTGGTAGCTTCCGTCCGGCCGCCTGCCCGCGCCGGTGCGGGCCGCGGCTGCGGCGACGAAGGGAGGAACGCCATGAAGCCTGCGATCGGGACGCTTTTGGGAGCGTCGCGGGTGACCGGGGGGACCGGCCGATTCGCCGGCGCCACCGGCGAGACGTCGTTCGAAGGGACGCAGTGGCCGTTGTACGTGGACGCCAACGGCGACGGCTTCGCCGCCCAGACCGGCACGGTGCGCGGGACGATCGACCTGCGGGACGACTGAACGCCGCATGCTCCCCGACGCGCGCGACGATGCGCGCCGGTCGAGACGTGCGCGCGCTCACGAGATGAACGGCAGCCCCTCGTCGAAGGTGAACGTGAGCTGCAGGCCGAACAGGTCGACGCTCGACTCGTAGTGCCCGGTGAGCGTCGTGCCGAAGCCGGTCTGGTTCAGCTCGACGTTTCCCGGGATGAAGATGTGCGTGTAGGCGACGTCGACCGCCATCTGGCGCGTCAGGTTGTAGCCGATGCCGACGGACAGCAGGATGCGGTTCGCATCCGGCAGCCGGGCGGTGCGCGTTCGGTCCGTCGACGCGGCCTGGTCGAACGCGACGCCGCCGCGGAAGGTCCACTCCTCGTCGTGGAAGTACTGGGTGCCGATCGCGCCGCGGAAGGTGTTGCGGAAGTTGAAGGGCAGCTCCTGGTTCGGCAGGATGGCCCCGCCCTGCCCCGCGCCGCGCGGCCGGAAGATGACGCCGACGTCCTGGATGCGCGCCCAGTGAATCCACTGCAGGTCGCCGAGCAGCTGCCAGCGGGGCGACACCATCGCGACGCCGCTCAGCGTCCAGGTGTCGGGGAACGTCGTCGTCGCCTTCGCGTTCTGCAGCGAGTCGAACTGCGGGTTGGGCGTGAGCTTGGCGGTGCCGCGCAGCCCGAAGGTGAGCGGCGAGCGGTAGGCGAAGCCGACGCGGTAGTCCTCGGTGATCTCCCACAGGACGCCCGCGTTCCAGCCGACCGTCCAGTCGTCGGCCTGGAGGCGCACGTTGAGCTCGTCGAAGCCGGGCGGCTGCAGCTTCTGGTTCAGCGCCACGTCCGCCTGGATGACGTCGACGCCGGCGCCGATCGACATGCCGGGGTAGAACTCCCAGGACAGGCTCGGCTGCAGGTTGTACGTGACGAGCTTGGACTTCGTGGCGACGAAGCGCGCGATCGACGCGCCGCCGTACTCGTAGGACAGCCCGAAGGGCGCCGTGAAGGCGAATCCGGCGACCACCGTGTCCGTCAAGCGCTTGGCGATCATGACGGCTCCGACCGCGCTGTCGGTCCCGGCGCCGGCGCTGGTGCGGCCGTTCGGCCCGAACACGGGCTGACCGAAGTTGGTCGCGGTCGCGTCCTCGAGCTCCGACTGGATCGAGACCAAGTAGCCGGAGGTGGCGATGCTCCAGTTCTTGATCCGGCTCATGCCGGCCGGGTTGTAGAAGACCGTGCTCGCGTCGGCGGCGAGCGCCGCGGTGCCGGCATAGGACGTGCCCTGGAGCCGGGCGCTCTCCTCGAGCAGGAAGAACCCGGAGGCATGCGCGGTGCTCGGTGGGACGACGAGCGACATGATGCCCGCGGCCAGAACGATGCCCGCTCTCGTTGCGCCTCGCATGTTCCCCCCTTTGGGCCCGCTGCACCCCAGGCCGTCTGCACCGTACGTGCTACCAGCAGACCTGCGAGCGCCCGCGTTGGCAAGAGGGGTGCGGAGCGAAAGTTGGCTTGTGCGGCGCGGCCGGCACGGCCGCGCGCGCGCTCAGTGCTCTTCGTTGAACTTCGCGGCGATCAGCTCGCCGATCGCGTCGAGCATCTGCTGCGCGTCCTCGCCGATCGCCTCGACCTCGATCGTCGAGCCCGCGCTCGCGGCGAGCATCATGAGCCCCATGATGCTCTTGCCGTTGACCACCTGGTCGTCCTTCCCGATCTTGACCTCGGAGCGGAACTGCTCTGCGAGCTTCACGAGCTGCGCCGCCGCACGGGCGTGCAAGCCGAGCTTGTTCTGGATGGTGAAGGTGCGGCGCACGCCGGGCGGGTCTCGACGGTCAGGGGGTCGTACCGGTCGGCCAGAAGATGTGGTCCTGGCCGTAACGACGGATGAAGTTGGCGAGGTCGTGTGCGGTCGTGTCGAAGCGCGACGTGGTGAGCTTGACCAGCATCGGCATGTTGACGCCGGCCACGACCTCGACGTCGCTGCGCACGGCGGCGATCTGCAGGCTCACGTTGGACGCCGTGTCGCCCAGCATGTCCGTGAGGACGATGACGCCGGCGCCGCGATCGACGCGCGCGATCGCATCCCCGACGCGCGCGCGGATCGGCTCCGGGCCCTCCTCCGGCCTGCACGCGACGCCCTCGACCGCCTCGACGTCGCCGACGACGCTCTGCAGCGTCTGCACCATCTCGGCGGCGACTCGGCCGTGCCCGACCACCACCACCCCCACGGGCACCCGGTGGGCGCCCCTCGCGGCTACTGCCATGGCTTCCTTCGCTTCCCGGCCGCCGTCGCCCTCTGGATTCCGCGGCATCGGCTGACGGCTCCCCAGGCTCCCCACCCTTGCGCCTCAGCGATCGACGTCCCGGTGACGGATCGAGTGGCCGACACGCTGCTCCTGTAACATGCGGCCCAGGCGCTCGACCAGCACGACGGAGCGGTGGCGCCCGCCGGTGCAGCCGAGCGCCACCGTCAAATAGCTCTTCCCCTCGCGCTCGTACCAGGGCAGCGCGAAGCGCAGGAAGCGGCTCACGAGGTCGAGGAACTGCTGCGTCGCGGGATGGCGCAGGACGTAGTCCGCGACCGGCTCGCTGAGCCCGGTCAGCGGCCGCAGGTCCTCGACGTAGAACGGGTTCGGCAGGAAGCGGACGTCCCACACGAGATCGGCGTCGGCCGGCAGGCCGAACTTGTAGCCGAAGGACACGAGCGCGACCTGCAGCGCGCCGGCGCCGGCGGCGTCGCGCGCGAAGATGGCGCGGAGCTCGCCGCGGAGCTGCTGCGAGGTGTACGGGCTCGTGTCGAGGATGCGATCGGCGTGCGCGCGCAGCGTGGCGAGCAGACCGCGCTCGCGGACGATCGCGCTCGCGACGTCGCTGCCCTCCGCCAGCGGGTGCGGGCGCCTGGTCTCGCTGAAGCGGCGCACGAGCGTGTCGTCGCCCGCCTCGAGGTAGATCATCTCGACCTTGTGGCCGCGTCCGCGCACCTCGTCGAGCGCGCGCGGCACCTGGTCGAGGAACTCGCGCGTCCGCGAGTCGACGCCGAAGGCGACGCGCGAGATCTCGTCGCCGCCCTCGCACAGCTCGACGAAGCGCGGGATCAGCGCCGCCGGCAGGTTGTCGATGCAGTAGTAGCCGAGGTCCTCGAGCACGTGCAGCGCCGTCGTCTTGCCCGAGCCCGAAAGCCCGGTGATGACGGCGACCTGCAGCGTCGGCGTCACGCCTGACCTCTTTGCGCGGCGCGGCGCACGTTGCGGTCGACGCTCGCGACGAAGCGTCGCGCGCCGTGGATGCCCCGCATCTTGAGGATCTGGTTGCGCGTCGCGACCTCGATGATGGTGGCGACGTCGCGCCCGGCGCGGAGCTGGATCTGCAGATAGGGGATCTCGACGCCGAGCAGCGTCGCGTGCCGGTCCTCGAGGCCCAGACGCTCGAGCTTGACGTCCTCGTGCTGCTCGAGCAGCTCGATCATCAGGTCGACGCGTGCCTCCTCGAGCGTCGCGAGCGTCCCGAACAGATCCGCGACGTTGAGCACGCCCATGCCGCGGATCTCGAGGTGCTGGCGCAGGCCTTCCGCGCAACGCCCCTTGATGACGCCGGGCGGCGCCTCACGGATGCGCACCACGTCGTCGGCCACCAGGCGGTGGCCGCGGCTCAGCAGCGCGAGCGCGGCCTCGCTCTTGCCGACGCCGCTCTTGCCGAGCAGCAGCACGCCGAGCCCGAGCACCTCGACCAGGACCCCGTGCACGAGCGTCTCCGGCGCGAAGCGCTCCTCGAGCCAGCGTGCGATCGCGCGGATCGCGGCCGAGGTCCGCTGCTCGGTGGTGAACAGCGGCACACGGTAGCGGGCCGCGGCGCGGCGCAGCACCTCGGGCGGCGCGTTGCCGTTGGTGACGACGAAGCAGGCGACGGGCGCGCGGCACACGGCGGTCACCGCACGCGCCGCCTGCGGCGCGGGCAGCCGCTCGATGTAGCCGACCTCGGCGTTGCCGAGCACCTGCACCCGCCCGGGGTGGAGCTGGTCGAGGTAGCCCGCGAGCGCGAGCGCGGGCTTCTGCACGCGCGGTGCCTCGATGACGCGCGACAGCCCGCCCGCTCCCGCGACCAGCTTGAGCTTCAGCGAGCTGCGCAGCGCGACCATCTCGCGGACGGGAACCGACATGTCAATTACGGCGAGGGCGCACGCGCCCCCTCGCCCCACGCGG